>JAUCGL010000068.1:4641-24006 GCA_030378105.1 Candidatus Halobeggiatoa sp. HSG11
TTCACTTTTCCTTTCTGGTAAACACCTTTAGTTAATTCCTTTGCACTATTATTTGGACATATGTCTTCATAATCTGCTATTTTATCTTTGTCAGAGTCAATAGGACAACCTTTAGAATCAACACCTTTACTTATTTGTAGAGGAGTATTTTTGACACAAATATCAACGTAATCTCGTATCTCATCTTTATCTGTATCAATAGGACAACCTTTCACTTTTCCTTTCTGGTAAACACCTTTAGTTAATTCCTTTGCACTATTATTTGGACATATGTCTTCATAATCTGCTATTTTATCTTTGTCAGAGTCAATAGGACAACCTTTAGAATCAACACCTTTGCTTATTTGTATAGGAGTATTTTTAACACAAAGATCAATGTAATCCTGAACTTTGTCCTTATCAGTATCAATAGGACAACCCTTAGAATCAACACCTTTGCTTATTTGTATAGGAGTATTTTTAACACAAAGATCAATGTAATCTCGTATCTCATCTTTATCAGTGTCAATAGGGCAGCCTTTCACTTTTCCTTTCTGGTAAACACCTTTAGTTAATTCCTTTGCACTATTATCTGGACATATATCTTCATAATCTGCCACTTTGTCTTTATCAGTATCAATAGGACAGCCCCTAGAATCAACACCTTTACTTATTTGTAGAGGAGTATTTGTAACACAAATATCGACATAATCTCGTATTTCATCTGTATCAGTATCTAATGGACAACCTTTAGCTTCACCTTTCTGATAAACGCCTTTGGATAACTCTTCTGTACTGTTATTTGGACATATGTCTTCATAATCTGCTATTTTATCTTTGTCAGAATCAATAGGACAACCTTTAGAATCAACACCTTTACTTATTTCTAACGGAGTATTTTTGACGCACACATCAATGTAATCCTGAACTTTATCTTCATCAGTATCAATAGGGCAGCCCTTAGAATCAACACCTTTACTTATTTGTTGAGGAGTATTTTCAACACAAATATCGACATAATCTCGTATCTTGTCTTTATCAGTATCTATTGGACAACCTTTATTCTTACCCTTTTGATAAACTCCTTTGGATAATTCTTCTGTACTGTTATTTGGACAAATATCCTCATAATCTGATATTTTGTCTTTATCAGTATCAATAGGACAACCTTTAGAATCAACACCTTTACTTATTTGTAGAGGAGTATTTTTAACACAAAGATCAATGTAATCTCGTATCTCATCTTTATCAGTATCTAAAGCACAACCTTTCTTTTTACCTTCTTGATAAACACCTTTGGATAACTCTTCTGTATTATTATTTGGACATATATCTTCAAAATCAGATATTTTATCTCCATCGGAATCAATAGGACAACCTTGAGAATCAACACCTTTACTTATTTGTAAAGAAGTATTTTTAACACAAATATCAATGTAATCTCTTATTTCATCTGTATCAGTATCAATAGGACAGCCTTTCTCTTTACCTTCTTGATAAACGCCTTTGGATAACTCTTCAGCATTATTATTTGGACATATATCTTCATAATTTGCTATTTTATCTTTATCAGAATCAATAGGACAACCTTGATAATCAACACCTTTACTTATTTCTAATGGAGTATTTTTAACACACACATCAATGTAATCTTGAACTTTATCATTATCAGTATCAATAGGGCAGCCTTGAGAATCGACACCTTTACTTATTTGTTGAGGGGTATTTTCAACACAAATATCAACGTAATCTCGTATTTCATCCTTATCAATATCTTGTGGACAGCCTTTCTCTTTACCTGTTTGGTAAACACCTTTAGTCAATTCTTCTACACTGTTATTTGGACATATATCCTCATAATCTGCTACTTTATCTTTATCAGAATCAATAGGACAACCTTGATAATCAACACCTTTACTTATTTCTAAAGAAGTATTTTTAACACAAATATCAAGATAATCTGGCATTTCATCTTTATCAAAATCAATAGGACAACCTTGAGAATTAATACCTTTACTTACTTCTAACTGGGTATCTTTAACACACATGTCAATATAGTCTAATATTCCGTCTTTATCAGAATCAATAGGACAGCCTTCAAAATCAACACCACTAATTATTTCTACCGGAGTATTTTCAACACAAATATCAAGATAATCAGGTAATTCATCATTGTCATTATCAATAGGACAGCCTAATTTTGGCCCATAAGTAAATACACCTTTAGAAATTTCTCTTGAACTATTACCGAGACATTCATCTTTACTATCAGGAATTCCATCTTTGTCTTTATCTATAACACAACCATCTTTATCAACCCAACCATAAATTAACATACTATCAGGACATTTGTCCCTATAATCAGGAATTTCATCTTTATCAGAATCTATTGGGCAACCGTATTCATCAGTTCCTTTCACAAGTTGATGTGGTTCTGTGTTTAAACAGTTATCTTGATAATCTAAATTACCATCTTCATCCTTATCAATTGGACAACCTCTTTTTTTACCACTTAGAATAACTCCTTGCAAAACTTCTAATTCATTATTATATGGGCAGGCATCTAGTTCATTAGGTATACCATCATTATCCACGTCAGTATCACCACATTCTTCCGCAAAAACATGCTCTTTTTTATTTATTTTTTCATGAATCGCTTGATAGCCAAATTGATCATTTGGTTGGGTAAATTTAACGTACATTTGTTTGTCAAGAACATCTCCATTATTTTTAAATTGATAGTCACCGGTTACCCCTTGACAAAACTGCATATAACGTAGTGATTCTGCAATTCTTATTGGTACTTTTGAGTTGGCTCTTTTTATGCCATGTGATAATAATCTTATAATATCATAGCCTAATGCTGATAATCGGTCTGGAGTTTCTTGATATAATTTGCGATATTCATTTATAAAGTTAGTAACTAAAGGCTGTTTACTTTTATTATCAAATACAGTTAAAGCAACTGACTTATTATCTATACCATCGTTAACTTCCCATTCTTTGACAGTATTCCAGAATACATCAGCATCTAAAGACTCACTCCCAACAAAAGGTACCATAATATCCATATTGCGACTTTGTTTGTATAATTTGGTTGCAATACGACTGTTTGTGGAGATAAAAATAGCATCAAATTCTTTTTCCTGTCTAATTTTTTTTATTTCAACTATCAAATCGGTGAAGTCTGTTTTAGTTCCAAAAAATGACCTACGCATAATTATCTTAGAATTATAAGTTTCAACTGCATTAAATACAAAAGCATCAGCTAATTCAATTGCATAAGGAGTGCGATCATGTAATATAATTAATCTTTTATATTTGGCTTTATTACAATATACGGCCATTGATTGAGCCATTTCTTCATTAGATGGTAATAGTCTAAACACATGGCTAAAGTTATGAATGGTCAAATTCATATTAGTACTAGTGGGAGCGAGGAATAAAATACCGTGATTTTGATAAACGACTGAAGCTGGAATGGCAAAAACTGACCTACGATGTCCTATGACAGATATAATCTCTGGGTTAGAAGCAAATGAATTGGCTACTGCAATAGATATTTTTTGACCTTGTCTTATTGGTAATGATTTGGCTTTTGCTTCACCTGTATTAATAACAAACTTAATCCGGTTGCGATTAATAACTCCTTTTCTGTTTATTTCTTTAGCAGCAAGTTTAAGACCTTTTATAAAACTATCATTTTTTTTTGGCCAAGCAACGCCTACTTGTATATCTTTAGTTTTATCAGCTAAATCCATTCTTTTTTTAGCAGATTCTTCATATGATTCATAACATCCGGTTAGAACGATTAAAGATAAAAGAAATAGTATCTGTTTCATATCGTAATAATCAACGATCCGTATTTAAAATGATTGGTAATCCGTTTTTTCCGGAGCCAACTACTACAACTTTAGAATTTTCAGATTTTGCCAAATCTAAAGTAGCTTGAATTCCTTGCCAAGTCAAAAGTTTATCATCTAAAGTTTGAGTAATGATTCTTTGATATTCTTTAATTCCTTTTGCTTCAATAATTTTTCTCTCAGCTTCTTTTACTTCTGTTTGTAATCTAAAATCATAAGTTTGTAAAAGTTGTTCTTCTACTAATTTAGTTTCGATAGCATTGGCAATTGATTCTGGTAAAGACACATGCCTTATAATAACATCGTTCACTTTAACAAATTTTTGTCCGAGTTCATCCAAGGCATTAACAATAATATCTGTTAAGATGTTGTCTCTGTTAATATAAATATCTTCTGGTTGGAAGTGGCCAACTTTTTTCCGCAAAATCGACTCTATCTCAGGAATGATAATAGTATTAACATAGTCTGGACCAACTTGCTGATGTAACATACCTACCAATTCGTATTCTGGACGGAAACGGATAGCCAGTTGTAATTTAATCGGTAAGCCTCGATTGGTCAATACATCAAAATCGTGTAACGTAGTTTGAATTCGAACATTATATACATACATTGTATCCCAAGGAAAAACCACATGCAGACCTTCAGGGTATACGTAATCGGTGATAGTACCATCAAATAAACGTAAATATAAAACGCCAGCTTCACCCGAACGAATTGTTATAAAAATTCTTGACCAAAAGAAAGTTATAAGAAGTATTAGAACTAATACAGTTATTATGATGGTAGGCAATTTGCGTTTAATCAAATTACGAAGTTTTTTTATCATTTTGTTAAATTATGTACTAAAATAATATTTTTTTAATTTTATTCCTAACCAGTGAACAGCATAACATATTATTATCATTGAATCAAGTTGCTTTTTATAAAGATTATTTAATCATGTTAATAGGTTGAAAGATGCCATTTCGCTTTAACTATTTTTTCAAATTTAAGAACTCTCACACAAGTTGCGACTTGAGCTAGGTTTCATTTCTCCATGCCTCACACCGGTTGAATAGACTTAAATTATAAAAAATCATCCCCATTTACCAGATATATTGAAGTTTTAACCTCACACCTTTCCTTAAACAATCTTGGAATTATGATTACCAAACTGCGTAACATTGCTATAATTGCCCATGTCGATCATGGTAAAACAACCCTCGTTGATAAACTTTTACAACAATCAGGTACTTTAGGAACTCGCAACACTGACGTTGAACGAGTTATGGATTCTAATGAACTAGAAAAAGAACGTGGAATCACTATTTTATCTAAAAATACTGCACTTCATTGGCAAGATTATCGAATAAATATCGTTGATACTCCCGGCCATGCTGATTTTGGTGGCGAAGTTGAACGAGTATTATCAATGGTTGATTCAGTGTTATTATTAGTTGATGCAGTGGAAGGGCCAATGCCACAAACTCGTTTTGTCACTCAAAAAGCTTTAGAACGTGGTTTATGTCCTATCGTGGTTATCAATAAAATTGACCGAGATGGTTCACGACCAGATTGGGTTTTAGATCAAACTTTTGAACTGTTTGATCGTTTAGGAGCCGATGATGCTCAATTGGATTTCCCAATAATATATGCTTCCGCACTTAACGGTTATGCCAGTCTCGAAAGTACAGTTCGCTCTGGTGACATGGAATCATTGTTTGAGGCTATAATTCAGTATGTACCAATTCCTGATGTTGACCCAGAAGAACCATTTCAGCTACAGGTCAGTGCATTAGACTATTCCAGCTATGTTGGTGTTATTGGCATTGGTAGAATCAATAGTGGTCGCATAAAAACTAACACTCCTATAACAATAGTTGATGCAGAAAACAATCAGCGTCAAGGTCGAATATTGCAAGTATTAGGTTTTCATGGTTTAGAACGAGTGGAAATGCAGGAGGCAACTGCTGGCGACATAATTGCTTTTACCGGGATAGATAAACTTAACATTTCCGATACTCTTTGTGATCCAGAACATGTAGTTCCATTACCAGCTTTGACTGTTGATGAGCCAACAGTTAGCATGACTTTTCAAGTTAATACTTCTCCATTTGCCGGCAAAGAAGGTAAATATGTTACTTCTCGGCAAATTTTAGAACGATTAAATCGAGAATTATTGCATAATGTAGCATTACGTGTTGTGACAACTGATGATCCAGATAAATTTTTAGTATCCGGTCGTGGGGAATTACATCTAGGTATTTTGATTGAGAATATGCGACGCGAAGGATATGAAATAGCAGTTTCACGTCCTAAAGTTATAACCAAAGAAATTGAAGGAGAATTGTGTGAGCCTTATGAAAGCTTAACTATAGATGTTGAGCAGGAGCATCAAGGTGCGGTTATGGAGTTATTGGGGGAAAGAAAAGCTGAATTAACCAATATGTTGCCAGATGAAAAAGGACGGGTACGGTTAGATTTTATTGTTCCAGCTCGTGGTTTGATTGGGTTTCGCACTGAATTTATGACTTCAACTTCTGGTACTGGTTTAATATATCATATTTTTGATCATTATGCTCCAGTCAAATCAGGTGGGATTGGACAGCGTGTTAATGGAGTGTTAATTGCTAATTCTGAAGGTAAAAGTTTAGGTTACGCTTTGTTTAACTTACAGGAACGAGGACGTTTATTTATTGAGCATGGAACTAACGTTTATGAAGGTATGATTATTGGAATCCATTCTCGCAGTAGTGATTTAGTAGTTAATCCTCTCAAGGCTAAACAGTTGACTAACATTCGGGCTGCTGGTACTGACGAAAATATTTTACTTACTCCGCCTATTAAGCATTCTTTAGAGCAAGCTATTGAATTCATTGATGATGATGAGTTAGTAGAAATAACTCCCAAGGCTATTCGGCTGCGTAAAAGATTTTTAAAAGAGTTTGAGCGTAAACGGGCTGCTCGTGAAAAATAAGGAAATTTAACAGAAATATAGCAATTCTTAATTATGAATGCTTAATTATTAATTAAAATCTATAAAAATATCAGATTCTTGCTTAATATAACTGTGGTCCATCCAATCGGGAAATGCTATAGCTCTTTTTTTGAACAAGCTCACCGTCAAGTCATGATGATGGAGTCGGTGAGATGGAGCTGCTTCAGTGCTGAGTCGCTCATCTCATCGTTATACACGACTATGAAGTTTTTACAGCTCAATTTACATACATTTAATTAACCAATGATTTTCCATAAAATTCTGTAAGCCATTCATTGCTGTAGCTAAATTTATTTCTACATCTTTATTTTGAATATCAAGAACTGTTTTATAAATTAGCTCAAAACTAACTCTATTCTGTTGTTCCATAACGATAAATTGGCCATTATTAGCATTGTTCAATTTTTCAATTTCTTCTTTTCCAATTTTACCAGTTATGTTAGTTTCCCTTGCATCTCGAAACAGCTTAAAATCAATGTTTTTATTATTAATCACCAATTGGTTAAAATTTTTCATTCTGGCGGTAAAACCAGCACCACTAGTATGTAAAAAACCAATAACTTGAGATTTATTTTTAATAAATATATGTTCTGGAATAGCTTTTTTGCCAAGTCTTAATTGGTCTATTTCCAACTGTCGAAATGGTTTGAAAGCTCCAGTGATAGTTATAACTTTACCAATATCATCAAAATCACTGATAATAACATTCTTATGATATTCTCGTTCCAAATTAACTTTTTGTTGTTTAAAGTAAGTTTGTAATTCAGTTGGAGTAGCAGAATATTTTTCTGGTTTTTCACTGATTGAATTTTGAATTGAGGGCGGATTTGCTACACTCGGTTCAATCATACCTATATAACGTTTAAGTTGGATAATATCATTTTTAATTAATTGTAAATCCTCACGAATTTCTGCTTCAAAACTTTTAGTATTTTGTGGTAAAGGAATATTTTCAAATTTAAACCGATAATAATGCGAAGCCCAATTTAACACACCTCTTATGGAATTTTGAGCTAAAATAGTGTGTAATTCATCTGGAGTAAACAAAGTTTCTATATCATATTCCTGAGCTTTAAGATTTAAAATCTGCTTCAGTTGTTTGTCAGTTAATTTGGCTAATGTCACTTCATATTGAGAAATTCGGTCTATAACTGCCGCATTAAAAATACTTTTAAAATGTTGCCACCGGTCTGGAAACAAATTCAAAATAATCAAGCTATTAGGAGTATGGGTAAATATTTCTTTAATTGCTTCCCCAAAATTAAGCAATAATTGTTCGTGATATTTTAAGCCTTCCAATTGATCAAACACTATTATCAACGGTTCATCAACAATAGACAGTCTGCCAAAAACACTGATAGCTTCCAAAGAAAACTCTTCTTGGCTGATGTTTTCACCCCAGTTTTCTAAGTTTACTTTGGCCAGTTCATTTGCTTCTAATTGATTGCCGGATAACCATTTTTTAACTGATTCTCTTCTATAAAGGTCGGAATAACTACAAAACTTTATCAATCCTCTGACAATAGCAATTGAATAACCACCAAATCCATAAGTTCTTCCCCACCAATCCAGAGTGCTTTTCTCAATAAATTGCCAATTTTTGCGTTTCTGGTTAGTATTTTCAGAACCAAGTTGGTTGTATATATTTAAAGGATTATCCAATAAAGATTTAAGAATTGTTTCTGCTTTTTTGGTTAATTTTGGTCTCTTTTTTAGCTCATTAATTAGGATTTTGGAAAAACTTTTAGCTAATAAATACTCTAGCTGTGAGTATTGACTATCGGGGATTATTTCGACAAATGATTCTAAAATTCGACTATAAATATGATGTAAAACAGATTTGGGATTATTTGGTTGCCTTATGAAAAGTAGTCTGTTGTTTTGTAAAGTTTCGTTAGCAAGTCGCATCATCAAATGAGTTTTGCCATTACCAGCTTCTCCGATGACTATGGCCCCTCTACTTTGCTGGTTAGAATCATGCTTAATTTCAGTAATAATACTGGTTAAAATACTGAATTCATGTTGATAAATTAATTTTAAATCAATATGTTGTTGAAATGGGGTATCAACTCGACTGGTTCCAAATGGATTGGGTTTATCCACCACCAAATTAGTTGCAGAAGTCATGTTAAGATATAATTTATGGGTAAACAACGCATCATATTTGGCTCCATGAGCTTGGTTATGATTAAATCGTTGCTCATCAACTTGTAAATGAAAATGTTTGCTTAAATATTCCAATGAGTAACCTTCCAGATTCGGAAAGTTTTGCTTGGCAATTTCATAAGTACAGCCAAATTTTAAGTTAGGCCATTTAACTTTTGCTTTAGTGAAACTTTTGTATAATACTTCAATATCATGTTCAGCATAATGGCAAATAATAAGCTTAGATTTGGCTAAATTTGCAAAATCTTCAACAATTTCTTTAAGGCTTTTAACATTTAATTTACGTCCTTCACTATTTAATTCATCTGCAACAAAAGCTTCATAAATAGTCTCTCCATCACTGTCAATCACAGCAAGTTCAGTTAATATATATTTGCCTTCAGTGTCTATTACTATAAAATTTTTTTGAGATTTAGATAATTGTTTGGGTGTCATTGTAGCCTGTCAAAAAACAGCAATTTAGACGATATTTACTCCTCCCGATTGGATAAGCAAAAACTAAAAAATATACTGGAAAAATAAGAACATATGATAAAAATATATAAAATAATTGTATTAGATATCTTTCCTAAATAAGTATATAGCAATTCTTAATTATGAATGCTTAATTCTTAATTAAAATCTATAAAAATATCAAATTCTTGCTTAATATAACTGTAGTCTATTCAATTGGGAAATGCTATATATACTTAATTAACTGAGCTTGCCGCAGAAAGCTTTTATATTCCACCGATTTCATCGGTGGTTATTCACATTCAATCCTTTCAGGATAGTTAAAACAATCCCAACGGGGTTCACACTCGAATAGCCATAGGTGAAACCTATGGAATCAAATTAATTAAAATACTCTTTGCGTTAACCATCTGTTATTTAGGAAAGATGTCTATTGAAGTGTATCACGTATCTTAAGTTTGTTTAATACCAAAACTCCATTTTTATTAAAAAAATATTGGTAGTTTTGCGAGTGGATATTGATGCTCTATCACTTCGTTCAAAAATAATTACACTTACAGATTGTGGAATTTGTTGGTATTATCAGAAAAAGTTAATGGAGAAATGATAGCATTGGAATTAGATATATTGAGGAGACGAAGCACATCTTAACGGTTAAGTGATTTGCTTTCCTTTGTTTAGGATACCTACGCTTGCTTAATAAGTTAAAAACGATCAATATCAATTTTTAGCTTTCCACTGTGATATTTATTGTGGCACGATTTGCATAAAGTCAACATATTTTGAATATGCGGCATACCACCTTCTGAATAAGGAATTAAGTGATGTCCCTGTGAATTTTCAAAACTACCGCAAGCTGCACATTCAAAACCTTCCATTTCTTTAATTTTTTTCTGTACTTTTATATGAGATGATGGTCTATTTTTGCTCACGAGTTATCCTCTAGTGATTTTGGTTTTATACCAACCAATTGCTTAATTCTGCCAATAATAATTGTACCTATTGTCCTGTCACTACATATCTTTCTTTTTCCTTCTTTGATGTGGATGCTCATTTTATCTGCTTCATCTTTTGTCATTCCAGTCATTTTTACAGAAATTGCATAATCTGGACAAGTTCTCCTATTATGACCTTCTTTACCACAAGTACTGCATCGACGTTTACCCACAATATTCCTCCTAAAATGTCGTTACTTGTATATCATCTTTTTTCGACTTGATATCCACTTCGCCATCACCAAAAGAAATTGTCCATGTTTTTTGTTGATTAATACGTGGTAAACCGTCACTGTCAGGTTCTAATCTAAAGATGTCCACTTCTTCATTATCATGCTTTATGGCTATTGATACTTGATTATCCTGTGAAAATACATTGATAATGCTATCACCTTTTTGAAGGATTTTCACATTAATTCTTTTGTCATTATATTTTTCTTTTCTATTTTCTTTAATCTTTTTTGGAAATGAATCAACACTATCATTTGAGATGATATACTGTATTAACTTTTGAATAGCACTATCTTGTTCATTGATAG
This sequence comes from Candidatus Halobeggiatoa sp. HSG11, assembly GCA_030378105.1. Classification (GTDB taxonomy): domain Bacteria; phylum Pseudomonadota; class Gammaproteobacteria; order Beggiatoales; family Beggiatoaceae; genus DRQV01. Next base: position 15,617 of record JAUCGL010000068.1, read on the forward strand.
CAATGGAATTTTGACGTTTGGTCTTAGCGTTTTTTACCTTTTGGGATGCTTTACTAATTTGCTCTTTTAATTTACAAATTATCTGGTCTTCTTGTTCGATATTGTCTATTCGATTTCTAAGCCACTCAGTTACATTTTCCATATAATCCATAGTATTTTCCTTAAAAGTAAACTTTTATTTCTGCAAAATAATGTAAATTTTCATTATCCACAGGTAAGTCAAATTTAATCAAGTTACCAATAGGTCGGTCTCCAAGATAAACATTAAGAAATAAGGTGCTACCAAACTGCTTTTTGCAAGACTACCAATTATTTAAAAAAAATGTAATTTATTGCATAGTGTATGGATCGCCCCATTCAGTAGTATAAGTTATTTCAAAATCAATTGTTGCTCCAGCTAGTTTATAATTGGTAGGTAAATAAGAAATGTCTGTTTTTGAGGCCATATAATCCGGTGGTAAACGAGAAATAGTAGCTGCGATATCTTGAATATCATCAATTAATTCATCTAAACTCATATCACCCATGATCAATGCTTTTTCTACATCGCCTAACAACTGATTGCCAACAGCCGCCGGATGTTTTTCATTATTAACAGCTACGATAGCCTCTACTCGAATCAATAATTTTCGTACTGTACCACCAGATTGATTACGTTTCCTTATCTCATCTAGTTCCCACACTGCAAGAGCAGGTACAATATTCTGTTCAATCACTGATTCTTGTCTATAAACATTACCAAGACCAATTTCATTATCATAACCATTCTCTCTTGTTATTGTTTCAAGTTGAGTAATAATACGTTCAATTATTTGTTCACGTATTGTTTTCATGTCAATTATATTTACTGTTTATATATTTTAGTTATATCGAATTTAGGTTATACATAATCACTTCGTCCAGAACAACCAAACCTCTTTGTCAATAATCCTGCAAATTATCAAGATTTCAACTTATCTTGTATAAATTCAATGACATTATCTAATGGTATAGGTTGAGCTTTTTCATCTCGCCGACCTTTATATTCAACTTCTCCTTTATCCAATCCACGCTCTCCAATCACTAACCGATGTGGAATACCGATTAATTCCGAATCAGCAAACATAATTCCCGGCCGTTCTTTGCGATCATCAAACAAAACTTCTATACCTAAAGCTTGTAATTTGGTATAAATATCCTCTGCAACTTGTCGCAAACGTTGTGATTTGTGCATATTCATTGGCAATAAAGCTACGGTAAAAGGGGCAATAGCTTGTGGCCAAATAATACCGCGTTGATCATGATTCTGCTCAATTGCTGCTGCTACCAATCTTGACACTCCAATTCCATAACAGCCCATTGTCATAGTTGTATTTTTACCATTTTCATCCAAAACATTTGCTTGCATGGCATGGCTATATTTAGTTCCTAATTGAAAAATATGGCCTACTTCAATCCCACGAGCTATTTCTAATTTACCATCACCATCTGGACTTGGATCACCAGCTTCCACATTGCGTATGTCAACTAATTGTGGTTCAGGCAAATCTCGTTTCCAATTAACTCCAGTTAAATGTTGGCCATCTTTATTAGCTCCGCACACAAAATCTGCTAAATTTGCTACACCATTATCAACTAACACTGGAATTTCTAAATCGACAGGCCCAATTGAACCAATGTCACAACCAATAGTAGCTTTTATTTGATCTGAATCTGCAAAAGTTAAAGGTGAACTAACTTGAGGTAGCTTGGCTGCTTTGATTGCATTAAGTGTATGATCACCTCGTAATACTAATGCAACTAAACCTTCTTCACCTTGCACTATTAAAGTTTTCACACATTGGTTTGGAGCAACTTGTAAAAATTGGCTAAGTTCTTCTATTGTATGTTGGTTTGGAGTTTCAACAGTTACCATTTCTGCCGTAGTTTGTGGTCGTTGTTCAGTTGATGGTAAAACTGCTACCATTTCCACATTAGCAGCGTAGTCACCATTAGTGCTATAAGCTATGGCATCTTCTCCAGAATCAGCCAATACATGAAATTCATGAGAATTATTGCCACCGATATTACCACTATCAGCTATAACAGCTCGAAACTTAAGCCCTAAATGATTGAAAATACTAATGTAAGTTTCATACATTAAATCATAAGTTGCTTGCAATGATTCTTGATTTAAATGGAAAGAATAAGCATCTTTCATCAAAAATTCTCTTGCTCGCATTATGCCAAATCGTGGACGAATTTCATCACGAAACTTGGTTTGAATCTGATAAAAATTAGCTGGTAACTGTTTATAACTACGGATTTCATTGCGAATAAGATTAGTTATTATTTCTTCATGAGTTGGGCCGAAACAAAAATCACGATTATGACGGTCTGAAATTCGTAATAGTTCTGGACCATATTGTTCCCAACGACCTGATTCCTGCCATAACTCTGCTGGCTGTACTGCTGGCATCAATACTTCTAAAGCACCAGCTTTATTCATCTCATCTCGAACGATATTTTCAATTTTTTGTAAAGTTCGCAGCCCTAACGGCAACCAAGTATATAAACCAGATGCCAATTTACGTATCATTCCAGCCCGTAACATAAGCTGGTGGCTGATAATTTCAGCATCAGTTGGAACTTCTTTTAATGTAGAAAGTAAAAATTGACTAACTCGCATAGTAATCCTGAATTCTGTTTGATAATTCTTATGATAACATAGGTTTTAGAAATAATGGAAACATGATCTGACCTTCATTGGCCTCCCCTTAATTAAAGAAGAGAATGAAACCCAATTTTAAGCTAATTAATTTATGTTTAATTATAGCTTTTCAGATAAATATTTTGGCCAAAAGACCTGCCAAAGGTTTGCGAAATATGGCAGGTCTGAGAATTTTATATTTTTCTGAAATATCTATATATAATAAGGAGAGGTCAACAAATTTTTCCTATATAATTCAAGCTATTTATCAGGAAAATATTCTGACAAGTAACTTTCTAAATCTATATTTTTTAATTTAAATTCTATCCCAAATTGTAGTTCTGAACGACCACGATTTTTAACAATATCCTTACTCTGTTCAACTTCAATAAAATTAGCTTCTTTAGTTAATACTTCTATTATTTGAGTTGGGTCTGGACTTAAACCATCCAATCTAACAACTCCAGATTCAATGCTAAAACTAGTAATCCAACTATCTTTAGGAATTAACGCATTTAATATCTCAAGCATTTTAACTAATTGTTGTTTAGGAAATTTTTTAACCGGTCCTATTAAATTTTCAATCTCTCCAACTTCAGCCCGTAAACGACTGACAGTATCAGTGCGATTTTTTAACTCAGCTACATGTTGTTTAAGACCTTTTTCATAATCAATAGCAAAATAAATTCCACCCATAATCCCAATAATTAATAATATGGCTGCACCAATTAAATAACGTTGTTTCTTTTTCTTAACAGTTTGTGCCATATGAGCAGCCGCTCTTGGTGGAATAAAAGCATAGTCATACGCATTTTTTGATGGCATAACTTGTTTTTGCCAATCATCAATATGATTTTTTTTGATTTGCTCAATGTCATCAGTTTTAAGAGCAGAAGTATTTTCATCTAATTGAGTTTGAAATTCCGTATTATCACAATCCAACTTAGTTGTATGTAACCAACGTTGAATCACTCCATCAGACCATTCTAAACAGGTGGTAGTGCCTTCATCTTCATCATATAATTGATAAGAGTTGGATGTTGATGGCAAATCAATAACTGAACGTGGCAAAATACAATTCAAAAATAAACCAGCTTCATCAAAGGCTTGAAATAATTCATTAGCACGTTTAACTGGCATCCATAAGGCTGTTGTCTGTTCACCGGAAATCGGAGCTTGAACAGCTAATAACAATGGTTCTGTAGTTCCCGGTAATAATGTAGGCAGTTGTAAATTAACCACATTTTTAAGGTTTTGAGCGGCAATAGCTGGTAATTGTAGACTAGTAGCAACAAATTCATCACTTGGTAATGCCAATGCAATTTTAGGCCGCTTTGTCGTGACCGGCAATAAACGTCTAGCTGCGGCTGCTAATTCACTTGGGGTTAATGTAAGCAAGGATTCATCTGGTTGTGCAACAATATCTTGAGATTCAATGTGCAGTAGTATTGAGTTGTATACAATTAAGCAAATGTCACAAGATACGATGTGATTACGGCTTTTTTTCATAATTATTTTGAAGCACGGGTATTTTTTATTGGCTTAAGGATTTTTGATTATAATAAATTGGTAGTCCTGCAATATGTAGTGTTAAACCTACTAGTTTTTTTAAACCTAGTAAGTTTTATCTCGTTCCCAACGTCTCGTCTCATCGTTATACATAAGTCAAAAGTAACAAATGTAGGGTGGATAGAATGAAATCCACCATTTTGAAGGTTCGGTGGGTTTCCACTTCGTTACTACCCACCCTACATAATATATTTTATCTCGTTCCCAACGTTTCGTTGGGAATGCCTACTATACCGCTCTGCGGTATTCATTACTATCTTACTTTCAATCTTCGTTATTAAAGAATAACTCTATTAAGCTAAATCAGCCATTCCACTTATCGAAACAAATTCATTAGTTGTAACTTCATCAGCTTTTTCATTACTTATGGTTCCATCTTTAGGTGGTTCAGCTTGCTCGCCAGCCATAAGAGCATTTATTTGTTCACTATCAATAGTTTCATATTTTAACAAAGCTTCAGACATTGCGTGTAAAATATCCAAATTTTCTTTAAGTAACTGTTCAGCTCGATTGTAATTGTTATCAATAATGATTCGAATTTCTTCATCAATGGTATAAGCAGTCTCATCAGATAACATTTTGTGCTGAGTTACACTACGACCTAAAAATACTTCACTATCATCTTCACCATAAGCTAATGGGCCTAAACGTTCTGATAATCCCCATTTTGTCACCATATCATGAGCAATTTCAGTAGCTTGTTTAATATCCTGACTAGCTCCATTAGTAACAGAGTCGGCTCCAAAAATTAATTCCTCAGCAATCCGACCTCCAAATAAAGTTGAAATTTTACTATCTAAAGTTTGCTTGCTATAACTTAATCTATCAGCTTCTGGCAAAAACATAGTTACTCCCAAAGCTCTGCCCCTTGGAATAATGCTGACTTTATAAACTGGATCATGGTTTGGAACTAATTGACCAACAATAGCATGACCAGCTTCATGGTAAGCAGTTAGCTTCTTTTCTTTTTCAGTCATAACCATTGTTTTACGTTCAGTTCCCATCATTATTTTGTCTTTAGCCAACTCAAACTCTTCCATATCCACATTTTTTTTATTATGGCGAGCAGAAAACAAAGCTGCTTCATTGACTAAATTAGCCAAATCAGCTCCAGAAAATCCCGGAGTACCACGAGCTATCACACTCGGTTTAACATTGTCAGCAATTGGAACTTTTTGCATATGAATTTTTAAAATCTGCTCTCTACCTCGAATATCTGGTAAAGACACAACTACTTGGCGGTCGAATCTTCCCGGCCGTAATAAAGCTGGGTCCAATACATCGGGACGGTTAGTAGCAGCAATAACAATCACACCTTCATTACCTTCAAACCCATCCATTTCTACTAACAATTGGTTAAGAGTTTGCTCCCTTTCATCATGACCGCCACCAACACCAGCTCCACGATGTCGTCCAACCGCATCAATTTCATCAATAAAAATTATACAAGGAGCACTTTCCATAGCTTGCTTAAACATGCTACGAACTCTGGAAGCACCTACACCAACAAACATTTCTACAAAATCAGAACCAGATATAGTAAAAAATGGCACTTTAGCTTCACCAGCTATAGCCTTTGCTAATAAAGTTTTGCCAGTACCTGGAGAGCCTGACATTAATACGCCACGCGGAATTTTACCACCTAAATTTTGAAATTTACTGGGTTCACTTAAAAAGTCTATTAATTCAGCAACTTCTAATTTAGCTTCATCAACTCCAGCCACATCTGCAAAAGTAACTTTTATTTTATCAGCTTCAATTTTAGTGGCCGGATTTTTAACAAATGAAAATGGACCTCCTTGCCCACCACCTTGTATTTGTCGCATCAAAAAAATCAAGACTCCAAATAGTAATAACATTGGGAACCAAGATACGAACATTTGCATCAACAAAGACTGCTTTTCTGGTGGTTTAGAAATTATTTCCACTTTGTTTGCTAATAAATCTCCAACTAAACCATCATCATTTGGATTATAAGTGATAAAACGTTCACCAGAAAGAGTTATTCCTTTGATGAGAGTATCTCTTATTGTTACTTCTTTTATTTGTCTTGATTTCACATTTTGAATGAACTTTGAGTATTCCACTACCGGAACAGAGTCATTTTGTTCCTCAAGACTGTTAAATAACACCATTAACATAAGGGCAACGGCAACCCATAATAAAATTTTTGCGAAATTATTCACAGATATATCTCCTAATGCTAAGTAACGTCTAATTTAATTTGATTATCAATATTACCATTTTCAATCCAATCTTTTGGAGGTTGTGGTTCTTTGCCGGCCATTAAATCGGTAATCTGTTCATTATCAACTGTTTCATATTTTAACAAAGCTTTAGCCATAGCATGTAAAATGTTTTCATGCTCTCTAACCAAATTTTCAGCACGCTCATAATTACGCTTAATTAGGTTTCGAATTTCTTCGTCAATAGTAGAAGCAGTTTTATCAGATACCGCTTTATGTTGGGTAACGCTATGACCTAAAAATACTTCGTTATCATCTTCACCATAAGCAAGTGGTCCTAAACGTTCTGACAAACCCCATTTAGTCACCATATTACGAGATATTTCAGTTGCTTGTTTAATATCTTGACTGGCACCATTGGTGACAGCTTCTGGCCCAAAAATAAGCTCTTCTGCAATTCGTCCACCGAATAAGGTAGCAATTTTACTTTCCAAACCTTGTTTAGTATAACTCAATCTATCGGTTTCTGGCAAAAACATAGTTACACCTAAAGCCCTACCACGAGGAATAATAGTAACTTTATAAACTGGATCGTGTTCTGGAACTAAACGTCCCACAATAGCATGACCAGCTTCATGGTAAGCAGTTAATTTCTTTTCTTCCTCAGTCATAACCATAGACTTACGTTCAGCTCCCATCATAATTTTGTCTTTAGCTTTTTCAAATTCACTCATTTCCACTAAACGTTTATTAGAACGAGCTGCAAATAAGGCGGCCTCATTAATTAAATTAGCCAAATCAGCTCCCGAAAAACCCGGAGTCCCACGAGCAATGATACTTGGTCTTACATCATCTGCAATCGGTACTTTACGCATATGAACCTTTAAAATTTGTTCTCGACCTCGGATATCTGGTAAAGGCACTATTACTTGTCGATCAAATCTGCCCGGACGTAATAAAGCTGGGTCCAATACATCGGGACGGTTAGTAGCAGCAATAACAATAACACCTTCATTACCTTCAAACCCATCCATTTCCACTAACAATTGGTTAAGAGTTTGTTCCCTTTCATCATGCCCACCGCCTAAACCAGCTCCACGATGTCGTCCAACTGCGTCAATTTCATCAATAAAAATAATACAAGGTGCATGTTTTTTAGCTTGCTCAAACATATCTCGTACCCGAGAAGCTCCAACTCCAACAAACATTTCCACAAAATCAGAACCAGAAATTATGAAAAATGGTACTTTAGCTTCCCCAGCAATAGCTTTAGCTAATAAAGTTTTACCAGTTCCCGGCGAACCAACCATCAATACACCACGAGGAATTCTACCACCCAAATTTTGAAATTTAGCTGGTTCACGCAAAAATTCGACTAACTCAACAACTTCTTCTTTAGCTTCATCAATTCCAGCCACATCAGCAAAGGTAATTTTTATCTGATCTTCTTCAAGCATTCGAGCTTTATTTCTACCAAATGCCAAAGCTCCGCCACGTCCACCACCTTGCATTTGCCGCATAAAAAATATTAGCAAACCAAATAACAGTAACATTGGGAACCAAGAAATGAATATTTGCATTAATAATGATTGCTGATCTGGTGGTTTAGAAATGATTTTTACATTGTTATTTAATAAATCACTTATTAAACCTTTATCACCTGGATTGTAAGTTACAAATTCTGTGCCTTGGTTAGTTATACCGTTTATGGTACGTCCATCAATAACAACTTCTTTTATTTGTCCTTGTTTGATATTAATAATAAACTGCGAATAGTTCACAACCGTTGGAGATGGCTTTTTCGAACCAAAATTATTGAATACCATCATTAAAACCAAAGCAATAACAACCCACAACAATAGGTTTTTCACTATATCATTATTCACAAATACGCCTCTTGGTTAAAAAATTATAGTTGGTATTTAAATCTTGTGGACCTCCCCAACATTTATTATTATCTTTGGGAT
>JAUCGL010000069.1 GCA_030378105.1 Candidatus Halobeggiatoa sp. HSG11
TATAAATTATCCCGAACATCTATGTCTATAAAAATATCAGATTCTTGCTTAATATAACTGTGGTCCATCCAATCGGGAAATGCTATATGTCTCCATCTCTAAGTATAATAATCAATTCTGCCGTTAAACAACTATCCAATTCCGATACTCCACGCTTAGACATTGAAATTTTGCTTTGTCATGTTTTAAAAAAAAATCGTAGTTATTTATATACTTGGCCACAAAATCAATTAACTGATAGTCAATATATACAATTTCAAAATTTATTAACCCAAAGAGTTAAAGGAGAACCAATTGCTTACCTTATTGGTCATAAAGAATTTTGGTCTTTAGATTTACAAGTAACTAGAAATACATTGATTCCACGTCCAGAAACAGAATTGTTAGTGGAACAGGCTTTAATTCGTTTACCGTCAAATAGTCCTTCTGAAATAATAGATTTAGGTACCGGAACTGGTGCTATAGCATTAGCAATTGCTAAAGAACGACCACAATCTCAGATAATAGCTATTGACAAATTTCCTCAAACTTTACAAGTAGCCCAAAATAATGCTCAACGTTTAAAGTTGTATAATATAGAATTTGTTGTCAGCGATTGGCTTGCTAACAATTTGAAAACTGTGAATTTAATTATCTCAAATCCTCCTTATATTAATCTTGCTGATCCACATTTAACTCAAGGTGATGTTCAATATGAACCACGTAGTTCATTGGTTGCAGGAATGGATGGTTTAAAGGATATTAAACAAATTATTGCTCAATCTTATAAATATTTATTAAATCAAGGTTGGTTACTGCTAGAGCATGGTTATAATCAAGCAGAGCAAGTACGCCATTTATTGACAAAAAGTAACTATCAAACTATTACAACTTATAATGATTTAGCTGGACAACCTAGAGTTACGGGTGGACAGAAATGTATAAATTTTGGAATGAGGATATGAATTTTATATACAGAAATCGTATTGTTTATGCACTAGTTTTTTGAAAATATATAGAGTTTCAGAAAAATAAAAATTCTTAGACCTGACTGGTCTTTTGTATCCCAATTTGTGGATAGCAAACAATTAAAAGTTGAAAATTGAAAGTTGAAAATTATGGTAAGACTTAATAGATTCCACCAATTTCGTCGGTGGCTATTCATATTCAATCCTTTCAGGATTTGAACAGCCCCAACGGGGTTTACACTTGAATAGCCATAGGTGAAACCTATGGTATAGCATTTCCCGATTGGATAAACCACAGTTATATTAAGCAAGAATCTGATATTTTTATAGATTTTAATTAAGAATTAAGCATTCATAATTAAGAATTGTTAAACAAGAGATATTAGGAAAAAAATGAAAGATTGGTTTTATAACGAATTTAAACATGTTGGCGTTGATTACTCGCAAAAAGATAACGCTCATATTTACGATGAACAAATGGAAAGCTTTCGTGATTATGAAAATGAAGCAAAAATATTTGTTGAAAAACTAGGTGCAGTTAAACCGGAAAAATTAATAGCAATTTAGCAAGCAATTTTTTCTGTAGAAAGATAAAATCCTTTGAAAATTAATCTTGTATCAAAACATAACATAAAATAAACATGCCAGAATTACCAGAAGTTGAAACCATAAAAAACGGTATTGCCAATCATTTAAAAGGTCAAATTATTAAATCTGTGTTAGTAAGAAAAAAACAATTACGTTGGCAAATCCCTGATAAACTGACTACTATTTTACCCAAACAATCAATAATAGATATTAAACGACGTGGTAAATATTTACTGTTTGAGTGTGACAAAGGCCATATTTTAATTCATTTGGGCATGTCTGGAAATTTGCGAGTAATGCCGTCTGATACTGAGTTGAAAAAACATGATCATGTTGATATTATTTTTACTAATGGTCTATGTTTGCGTTATAATGACCCACGTAGATTTGGCTGTATATTGTGGACTGAAGCACCGATACTTGAACATAAATTATTAGTCAATCAAGGTCCAGAACCGTTAGAAGAAAACTTTAATGGTAAATATTTATATGCACGGGCTAAAAAACGCCGAGTAGTAATAAAAAATTTTATCATGGATAGCCATGTTGTTGTTGGGGTTGGTAATATCTATGCGAATGAAGCTCTGTTTGCAGCAAGAATTCATCCAGAACGAGCTGCTGGCAAAATAACTTTAGCTGAATATAAACGCCTCGCTACTATAATTAAAAAAACATTAAAAACAGCTATTAAAATGGGCGGAACCACTTTACGTGATTTTACTGATAGTGCCGGCAACCCGGGTTATTTTAAACAAGCATTACAGGTATATGGAAAGGATGGGGAAATTTGTGGCCAATGTGGAACTATTATACATGTCAAAAAAATTGGTCAACGAGCAACTTATTATTGTCCTATATGTCAGAGATAAATTTCTCAGTCTCTTAAAATGTCATTTACGTTAAGGAGTGCGAACACATAGGTTCGCCCCTACAGCCAATTAACATGCTAGGTTTTGTAGGGGCAGTTCTATGTATCTGCCCTTAACGCAAATGACAGTGAGAGGCTGGGTAAGCAATTAATTTAATTTTAATTCACAATGAATCGTATATTAATAATGGCAGGCGGAACTGGAGGGCATGTCTTTCCAGCTTTAGCTGTGGCAGAAGCGTTAAAAATTCAAGGAATAGATGTCTGTTGGTTAGGAACTCGTAAAGGTTTGGAGTCCAAAGTTGTACCAGCGGCTGATATAGAGATAAAGTATATAAATATTAAGGGTGTACGTGGTAAAGGTATACTTGGATTATTGTTAGCTCCGGTTAGAATATTTTTAGCAATTTGGCAATCAATTCGTATTTTGCGTATTGTTCGTCCAGATAAAGTTATTGGTTTTGGTGGATTCGTAACTGGGCCGGGAGGTGTAGCAGCATGGTTATTGGGCATTCCGCTATTAATCCATGAACAGAATGCGGTAGCTGGTTTAACTAATCGTTGGTTAGCAAAGATTGCTACTCAAGTGATGGAAGCTTTCCCCAATACTTTTCCTGACAATGTTATATGTACTGGTAATCCATTACGAACCAATATTAAGAATCGGTCAGCTACCAAAAGTAAAAATTTACATATTTTGGTTGTAGGTGGAAGTTTAGGGGCCAAAGTTTTAAACGAAATAGTACCAATTGTTCTACAACAAATCCCTGCTGATATTGAAGTTTGGCATCAAACTGGCAGCATACATTTTGAGGCAATGCAGCAAGTTTATTCAGGGAAAAATTTTAAAATAACTGCTTTTATTGATGATATAGGAAAGGCATATGCATGGGCTGATTTAGTTATTTGTCGAGCTGGGGCAATAACTGTCAGTGAATTGGCTCAAGCTGGAGTTGCAAGTATATTAGTCCCTTATCCATATGCGGTGGATGACCATCAAACTTTAAATGCTAAATTTTTATCTGCTAAACAAGCGGCTATATTATTACCTCAACCAGAATTAACTGTTGATAAATTAACTGTTATATTAACTGAGCTGTATAAAGAGCGTTCTCGTTTACAAACTATGGCGATGGCAGCAAAAAACTGTGCAACTCCAAATGCTCTCCAGCAAATAGTTGATATAATAACTGATATTCCAAATTCAAATATTTAAAAAATCCTGATTATAACGGATTCTGTTGATAAAAAAGATTAATTTATATAAAGCTATAACTGTAGAGTCGGTGAAGTACAGCGTTTGCGACCTAAACATTGATTAACTCTTATCTTAAATGGTCGGTTTCACTTCGTTACACCAACCCTACAAGTATTTGTTAGTTAGTGAATTTATTATTATCAATATAATTCGTTATAATCAGGAACATTCATCATATCTTATAGCTGAATTAAAAAAAATGAACATTAAACTATTATTTGTAGTATTACTATTAAGCTTTATGGCAAATGGTTGTGGTCAGAGAGTTGCTTTTGGAGGTTGTGATTTTCGGGTGAAAAGTAGTGATTGCCACCAAAATGTTAAAGAAGAAGATGCTAACTTGATTGCTACCAGTTATGCTGCTGCCGATAAGCTTATGCAAGGTGCTGTTCCAGTTTTATCGCCTGAAACTAATTTGTTAGTTACCAGTATTGCTGATATTGATAATCTTGACTATGCAAATACTTTAGGGCGTTTGCTTGGTGAACAGATAGCGGCTCGTTTAACCCAACGTGGTCATATAGTTACGGAAGCAAAATTTAACGACAATCTTAAAGTTATTCCACGTAATGGTGAGTTTGTGTTATCTCGTGATTTGCGTGAATTGGAAAACTATGGTTGGGCGGATATGGTTGTTACTGGTACTTATGCAGTTGGTAAAGATAAGGTTTACATCACTTTAAAACTTCTTGATTTCGCAACCAGCAAAGCAATTTCATCTTATGCTTATACTTTACCAAAAGGAAAAAACACTTTGACCTTATTGCAAAAATCTGATTGGTGGTGGTAATGCAATAAAAGTTCTTAAGACCTGCTATAGATATTCATAAAAATACATTCGTGCGAAACCTGCGAGGTTTTGGAAACCTCGTAGGTTTATAAGTAAAATTATTTATCTGAAAAACTATATAATCATAAAAATTATACAATGAAGACACTCTCCAACATTTTATTAGGAATCACCGGCAGTATTGCAGCTTATAAAACTGCTGATTTAGTTAGAACTTTAACCAAACAAGGTTTTACTGTCCGTGTGGTGATGACCGATGCAGCTACCAAATTTATCACCCCATTGACTTTGCAAACTTTGTCCAATCAACCAGTATATGTTGACCTGTTTGAAACGGAAATGGAGCATATTAATTTGGCTCGTTGGGCTGATGCTATATTGATAGCTCCAGCAACTGCTGACTTTATAACCAAGTTGACTTATGGTCATGCTGATGATTTACTCAGTACGATTTGCCTAGCTACCACTGCCCCAATTGCTATAGCTCCGGCAATGAATCAACAGATGTGGAATGCTACTATCACTCAAGAAAATTGCCAAAAATTACAGCAGCGAAATATTAAATTTTTCGGGCCAGCAACAGGTTCGCAAGCTTGTGGTGAGATAGGAGCCGGGCGTATGTTGGAACCATTGGAATTGGTTCAATGTTTACAAAATTTGACCGTAAAACAACCACTACAAGGTAAACAAGTTTTAATAACTGCTGGCCCAACTCGTGAAGATATAGACCCAGTACGTTTTTTAAGCAATCGAAGTTCTGGCCGTATGGGTTATGCTGTTGCGGATGCTGCTGCTGCTAAAGGTGCATCAGTAACATTGATAAGTGGTCCCACAGCATTGACTTCAGAAATACCAACAATACCGGTTAACAGTGCTAAAGATATGTTAGAAACGGTTATGGCGAATATTCCTAACACTGATATTTTTATTTCTGTGGCGGCAGTTGCTGATTACCGACCAGTTCAACAGATTGACCATAAAATTAAAAAAAATTCTGAACTATTACAATTAGATTTGGAACCTACTGAAGATATTTTAGCTACTGTTGCTAACCAACCTAACCCACCATTTACTGTTGGATTTGCTGCTGAAACAAATGATTTGGATAGTTATGCTCGTAACAAGTTAAAAACTAAAAAATTGGATATGATTGCGGCTAATCAAGTGGGCATAGAAGGTTTAGGATTTGATAGCAAAGATAATATGTTAAAAATATTTTGGGATGATGGCGATATTGAGTTGCCACGTTGTTCTAAAATTGAATTGGCTGATAAACTGCTTGACGTTATTATTCAACGTTTTTTTCATGACTAAAAAAATTTTATTAATTGCAACTCGCCAAATAGGTGATGTGTTGCTGGTGACTCCATTGTTACGTTCTTTGCGTTATGCGTATCCTCAAGCAACAATAGATATACTAGTTAATAAAGGCAAAGGTGAGATATTAATCGGCAATCCTGATTACAATAACTTAATTTCTGTTACTGAACACCCTGATTTTGCCGAATATAAAGTTTTGTTTAAGCAAATATTTAGGAATTATGATTTAGCTATTTCTACTTTAGCCGGTGATCGACCATTATTATATGCGATATTGGCTGCTCCCAAAAGAGTTGCGATTGTGCCGCCTAAACGTTGGCAGGATGCTTGGAAACGGTTATTGGTTGATGCTTGGACTGAATTGGATGACCGTTGTACTCCAACAGTTGTGCAAAATTTACGATTGGCTGATTTATTAAATATTCCTCGTTGTAACGAAGTAGTTACTCCACAATTAAATGATTCAATTGAAATATTAGATAGTTTGTTACCGTTTAAATGGCAGGAGCAGAATTTTGCAGTGTTACATTTAGTACCTTTAAGGCATTATAAGCGTTGGACTGTGAGTGGTTGGAAGGATTTAATTGAGTATTTACTCCATAAAAAATTGTATGTGGTGCTGACCGGTGGTTATGATGAATCAGAAATGGAGTATATTCAAAATGTTGTATTGGATATGCCAAATACAGTGGTTAATGTTGCTGGTAAATTACGTTTTGCGGATGTGGCTAAACTCATTAAAAATGGTAAAATTTATGTTGGTCCTGATACTTCGATAACTCATTTAGCTGCTGCAACTGGTATTCCAACTGTTGCGTTATTTGGGCCAACTAATCCTCAGAAATGGAGTCCTTGGCCATGCAACTATAATTCAGAG
Organism: Candidatus Halobeggiatoa sp. HSG11; assembly: GCA_030378105.1. Taxonomy (GTDB): domain Bacteria; phylum Pseudomonadota; class Gammaproteobacteria; order Beggiatoales; family Beggiatoaceae; genus DRQV01. Next base: position 6,649 of record JAUCGL010000069.1, read on the forward strand.
GTTCCTTTTCAACGCAAAGGTAGTCAGACAATAAATAATGTTACTTTGTTACAAGGCCCAGGGGATTGTGTTCCTTGTCATCAAGAGGGATGTTATCAGCATAGAGAAAGTAGTAGTCGCTGTTTGGAGGAGTTGAGTTGTGCTACGGTTATTGAGGCTGTGAATGGATTGATTGGGGATTAATGTTAAGTTGGATGTTGTTTGCTGTTTTCGTGTGAAACCTCGTAGGTTTTTGGAGTTAATGTTAAAGAGGTTGTTATTTATAATAAATGTTGGGTATAATATCCTTTTAAAATTTGTAAGGAAAAAATATGTTAATAAGGTTCACAGTAGAAAATTATTTATCGTTTAATCAACGGATTGATTTTAATATGTTGGCTTCTGAGGAGGCCAATCATTCGCATCATGTGGTGGATAGGAATAAACGTAAATTATTGCGTAGTTCTTTGTTATATGGTGCTAATGGTTCTGGCAAATCTAATTTGATTAAGGCGATGGGATTTGCTAGAGATTTTATTGTTGATGGAGTGGGGAAAAATAAAAATATAGAGCTTAAACCTTTTAAATTGCAGGATGGAAATCAGCAGAAACCAGCTCGGTTTGAGTTTGAGTTTTTTTGTGCTGGTAGGGCTTATGCTTATGGTTTTGTGTTGGGGAAATCTCAAATTTTTGGAGAATGGTTGTTTGATATAAGTGGGGTTGAGGAAGTCTCTATTCTTGAAAGAAGGGAACAGGTAATTGAACTTAATTATGAGCATCCATTATTTGATAACATATCTGCTGAAGATAAACAGCGTTTTAAGTTTGAAATTGATGCAGTTAGGAAAAATTTACTATTTTTAACTCATTGTGCAGAACGCAATTTAACTTTTTTTGATGATATTTATAAATGGTTTAAAGATACATTAGTTATTGTCTTTCCTCAATTTAAAGACCCATTTTTAATAACTTTTGCTAAATTTGATGAGAAGTTTTTTAATGAAATTTTAGATTTTTTTGATTTTGGTTTTAAGCGAATTAAATTTGTATCTATTGATTTGGAAAAGAATAAAGAAATTAAGGAAAGTATAAAAACTAAAATAAGAAGTGATTTTCCTCATGGTGAGGGCAAGGCTTGTTTTTTATCTTTTGATAAATTTAATTATATAATTAAAGAAAAAGAAAATGAAGGGAATTTAGAGGCTTTACAAATAGTTGGGGTTAGAGAGGATGATAATAGTAAAGAAGTTGATTTTGAACTATTTGAGGAGTCTGATGGTACGCATAGAATTATTGATTTAATTCCTATTTTAATGAATTTGTATCAAAAAGATACGGTAGTTGTTATTGATGAATTAGAAAGAAGTTTACATTCAATATTGAGTAGAACTTTGTTTGATTTGTTTTTAAATAGTCCAAAATTTAAGCAAAATCATAGTCAATTGATTGGAACAACGCATGAGGCGACATTATTAGATATTGTTCAACTGTTTAGAAAGGATGAAATTTGGTTTATAGAAAGAGATAAACAATCTATTGTATATTCTTTAGCTGGTGCGAATTTAGGTAAGTTAGATATAGTTAATAGTTATTTGACTGGGCGGTTTGGGGCGATTCCGTTAATTGATGAAGCAGAAGTATTAACGTGGGGAAAATAATATGTCAAGAAACCCGACTTCTGCTATAAGAGAAATAAAACCTCAAGTTCGTAAAAGGTTTATGATTGTGATGGAGGGTGAAAAGCAAGAACCCAGTTATTTTAAGAGAGTTAGAGAATATTATACACGTAGACATCATGAAAAAAATATAGACCTAAAGCTGGATGAGAGAGAGCAAAAGAGCCATTCATCACCAAAACAATTAATTCAGCAAGCAGAAAAATTTCTTGATAAATTAGGTGGGTATAGTGAAGGTGATGAGTTGTGGATAGTTTTTGATGCTGATAGTTGGCAGGAGCAGCATTTTGATGAATTAGAAAGTTGGCAAAGTCAAGAGAATTTTCACCATTTATGCTATAGTAATCCTTGTTTTGAGTTATGGCTTATATTGCATTTAACTGATTATAAAACTATACAGGGAAGAATTGAAACAGCAAAAGCAAAAAGTCATGTTTGTAAAGTAATTCTTGGGGAGCTTAATCAAAATAATAAGTTGTCTGGTGATTATATTCAATATCTTGATGACATACCAAAAGCTATAAGAAGGGCAAGGTCATTAGATGTTAAATCAAACATTAATTTTCCTAAAGAAATTTGTACTCGTGTTTATCAACTCATTCAAAAGTTAGATTTACCTAAAAGTTTTAATCCTGATATTTGCCATAACGAAAAAGAAGTCGAAAGTAAATTTATTGTTAGTTATTTGTTGCCGCTTTTGGGTTATGATGAGGTTGATGATTGGCGGCAAGAGGTTCGTGGTGATGGAATACGGTTGGATTTTTTAGTTTATGATTTGATAATAGAAGCAAAGCATCCAAAAGAAAATTTGAATGATCATGTTGGACAGTTAAAAAAATATTTATTGCAAAAAAATGCTCGTTATGGTGTATTGACTAATGCTCGTGAGTTAAGAGTTTATGGGCAGGTTAATCGGTCAATTAAGTTGGAATTTAGTTGTTTTGTTAGGAGAATTGAGAATAAGATTGTTGAAGTTGAGCAGTTAATTGGTAAAAATAGACTTAATTCTGAAGATAAGTCATCGGAACAGTTTAATACAAAAACAGAGAAAAGTAATATGAAGATAATTGCAGTTTATCACAATAAAGGTGGAGTTGGCAAAACTACTACGGTGATTAATCTTGCGGCCACTTTTAGTAAAATGGGTAAAAAGGTGTTGGTGATTGATTTGGATAGTCAGGCTAATACTACTTTTGCTACTGGGTTGGTTAATTTTGGGGATGAAGCTAAAGATAATTTGAAGGATAACTATGTTTATCATGTTTTATGTGATGAGACTTCTATTTCTGAAGTAATTAGAACCTCAAATTTTAGTAGTTATGAAGTTGATGTTGTTCCTTCTCATATCCGATTAATGGAAAAGGAAAATGAACTTAATCAGCTTGATTTTACTAAAAGAATTTTGCTGGAAAAGTTAGAGGAAGTTAAAGACAATTATGATATAGTTTTAATTGATACTCCTCCGTCTTTGAACTTGTATGCCAGAATTGGCTTAATAACCACAGATTATTTGCTCATTCCTTCCGATCTAAAGGCATTTGCTAATGAAGGTTTAGAAAATGTAAAAACTTTTGTTAAAGCAGTTAATCGTTTTAGAAAGCAAGATCGTCGCCCTGCTATTAATACGCTTGGTGTATTGCCTACTAAAATTTCTACAAATGCTCGTTTTATAAAAGGTACATTACAAAAACGTTTGGCCATAATTTCAGAACGTTATGATTTGAATACAACTGATTCTATCATTTTTGAACGAGATGATTTGGCAAAATGTACTGAACAAACTGTTATAATAGACGATATTGAAGAAGCTGAACCAAGAGCAATTTTTGATTTCAAATCTAATTCAAAATCTACTGATGAATTTCAAAAACTTGCCCAAGAAGTTTTACAAAAAATGGGTTTATCTTAAATGAAAATTTCTCCTTCTATTGTTCGCATTAAAAAAATTAAACCATCTCAACCAAAAGAAGTTTTTTCTGTAGTAGATTTAAATGAAGCAGCAAAGCTTATTTCAGATATGGAAGGAGTTATAACTCCAATAGTTTTGCTAAGAACTGCACCTAATTTAGAATCTTACGATATTATTGATGGTAATTTCGAGTATTATGCTGCTTTACAAGGCAAAAGAAACTTAATAAATGCCTATATAGTTGAATCTAAAGATGAGTTGTCTTTTTATCAAAAACAGATTGATGTGTTTAGGAAAAAATCTGTTGTGGCTCCACCACCAGAAAATCCAACTGTAGAGTCAGAAAAAAAATCAACAGTTTCTATTCCAACTCAAGCTACTGCTGATATTAAGCAGATAATGAATAATGAATTCAAAAACTTGAATAAACAACAAAGCAAACAATTTGCGGATTTTAGTGAGCAAGTTTTGACCGTTATTGATCAGCAAAGCAAACAGTATGCTGACTTGAGTAAACAAATATCGGATATTGCTAGTCAACATAACCAATTAGATACGAAAGGTGATGATATTTTGCAGAAAAAAACTGGCAAGCTTTCAATCGAAAATCCCGAAGAATCATCTGTTGATATTCCTTCTGTATCTACTTTAAAAATCATTTTTCTAAACGAACTTAATACGTTAGATGAAGTTCAATTAAAGAATAAACTTAAACAAGCTAAAGCTAATAAAACAGTTACTCAAAATATTCTTTTGAAAAGACCATTTGACTCATTGGAAGATATTGTTGAGCGTACTGGAGGATTAGGTAAAAAAACATTCCCTGTGATTCTTGATAATTGGTCTTAAAAATTTTGGTAGGCTGGGTTGATTAGATTAACCCGGCAAATAATTAAGCATAGGAGAAATATGCACAAAAATCCATGGCTAGAAAATTCAGCCAATAATATTATCCCACTAAGTAAGGCAGATGATTTTAAAAATGCTTTGAAAGAATGGGAATTTACGGGAAATGTTATAGACCATGAAGAACCTACAGAAATATGTGAATTATGTGAACACGAAGAATTACGTTACCACTATGAAATAGAAAACATACATAATGAAAATCATCTATGGGTTGGTTCATCATGTATATTAAGGTTCGATGATATTATAATATATGATTTTGAAGGCATTCAGTTAGTAGATAAAACAGAACGAAAAAGAGAACTTGATAAAGCATTAAAAGAAAAACAAATTGATTTAGTTTTAAAATCACTAAGAAAACTATGGCAAAAAGATAAAGAATATCGAAAGTACATAGAAAAAAATGTTGAACATTTGGAACAAAAGAACGCTTTTTTACCAAAAGGACTTGCAATTATGTGTGCAAGAATGAAAACTTATAAAATTGAATTTAAATATTCAATGTTTCCAGTTTATTTGCGTACGGATGAAAGTAAAGAGCAGTTATATGATTTAGAACCAAATTTGTTACAGCATGTAATAAAATGTATGTCATCTGAACAGAGAAAAAATTTTATAGATATAGAATAAAGTTGAATATATTTATAATGTGAATTAAGAGCTAAAAATACAACTCATTGACTATCAATAAGTATTTTTTTAGAAATTCGGATATAATGAAAAAGCACACTATAAGACATTGATTTTTCAAATGAGATTTAGCTCTTAATTCATATTATATCACTCGACTATCAAGTTTTTGACTATTATCTAGCTTTGCGACAATCAATTTTTGAGAATTAAGCATGTAGGCTTGGTTAACGAAAGGAAACCCAGCATTTTATAATTAACTGGTAATCCTTTTCTGACTAACGCTTCGCTAACCCAGCCTACGAACTTTTCATCTATTTACATGAAAAACATAGCAATATCATGAAGGAAAAGCACCAAATAGTACATAGGCTAGGTTGACGAAAAGAAACCCAGCATTTTATAATTAACTGGTAATCATTTTCTGACTAACGCTTCGCTAACCCAGCCTACGAACTGACTATTTGATATTAATATAATATATTTAAAGGAGTATTAATGAGAACACTAGAAGATGCAATTATTGAAGGAAGAAATAGCTTGTCTTCAGATAGACTAGATATGTCATTTGGTGAGTTGATGAATATGTACACAAATAATGAACTTATCATAGACCCTGAATTCCAACGAATGTTTCGCTGGGATATTTCCCAGAGAACAAAATTTATAGAGTCATTACTTTTGGGTATACCCATTCCATCAATATTTGTCGCAGAAGACAATGATAGTCGCTGGGAAGTTGTTGATGGATTACAACGGATTTCAACAATTGTATCTTTTTTTGGTTTATTAAAGAATGATGAACAAAAGAAAAACAGTTGGGTTTTGGAAGAAGGAGACATAATCAAAGAATTTGAAGACCTCAGTGTATCAGAACTACCATTGAAATTTCAATTAGGTATAAAAAGGGCATCATGCCGAATAGAAGTTATAAAATGGGATAGTGACTATGACATGAGATTTGAGTTATTCAATCGTTTAAATACAGGTGGAAGTCTTTTAACCGAACAGGAAATAAGGAATTGTATTTTCAGAGGAATCTCAGTAGATTTTACAAATGCAATTAAAGAACTTGCTTTAAATGAAGATTTTATTGATTTAATCGTACCAACTCCAAAACAGAAAGAAGAACTTTATTTAGACGAGTTAGTACTTCGTTTTTTTTCTCTCTTTGAAAATCATAAGGATATTTCAAAAAATTTATCAGATCATATGACTAATTATATGAGAGAAGCAACAAAAAACAAAGATTTATATCAATACAAAATAGATAAGTTCACACGCACTTTATCATTGGTTAAAAGTCTTGGACGACAGGCCATTTTGGGGAAAAATAGTCAATTATCAACAAGCCTTTATGATGGTGTATTTAATGGTGTAGCTACCAACTTGGAATACTATGAAAGTCTATCAAAAGCAGAATTGCAGAATAAAGTGTCATTTTTAAAAGAAGATGAAGAATTTAAAAAAACATCTGGTTCAACATCTGGTTCTAAAAGTCGCACAAAGAAAAGAATAGCAAGAGCAGTTGAAATTTTTTCTGATCATGAATAATTTGGAAAATAAGCTTGATAATAGTTTTTCTCAACTTCAAGAAAAAGTGTATCAAGCCAAAACGATCCATTTGCATTATTCAATGCTTGAACAGCATAAGTTATTTTTAACTCGTCAAGCAGTTCTTTCTATATATGCTGCTTGGGAAGGTTTATTGAAAGAATGTTTGTTGCTTTATCTTCAGGAATTAAACACATTAAAACTTGAATATAATAATATTAGTGATACATATTTAGCGTTTCAAACCAATAGTGTTTGTAAATTTAAAAATAATATGACTAATTACATAACAGTTAAAAAACTGTCAAAATACCTGTTTGATATGTATAAACATGAGGTGATTTTTGATACGAAAATAAATGTTGAATCAAATGCAAATCTGAAGATTACAAACATATTATTGGGAAAGTTATCTTTATCAGCTTTAGAACCCAAATATGAAAAGGGTTTGAATAGACTTTTATTATTCAGAAATTCTGTTGCACATGGAGATAGTGATAATATTAAAATTGAACAAAAAGATTTAGATGAATTCTCAGCTACTGTACAATACATTGCATCAGACTTAATTACTTCAATTTTAGAAGGATATGACAAACAGGTATATATCAAGAATATATAAAAAATTGGTAATCCTTTTCTGGGTTACACTTCGCTAACCAAGCCTACGAACTTTTAAATAGAATTTTAAACAAGGAAATACAAAATGTTAGCCTATAAACAAAATCTCACAATCAAAAATCCTAAACATCTAGAACTATCCGACTTACCCTTAAAAGCAGGACAACAAGTAGAAGTTATTATATTAGTTAAAGAAGACGCAACTGTTATAAATCCAGCCCAAACCTACACTGATAGTGAATGGGAAGAATTAAAATCAGATGAACGTAGAGAATTAGAAACCCAGTATGTATTAAATAACCCAGTTTTAATGAAACAAATTTCAGATCAAAGTGAATGGTTTAATGTATCAGCAAATCAACTGGATATTGAGGATTAGCATTTTATGATGCGAGAACTTGCCTTTAAAAATGGTTCATGGCAACAATATGAAATTTTTATTAAAAATAAAAAACTTCAAAAAAAACTCCATGGAATTATTAAAGAAATGCTACGCAGTGATGACCCATCTCAAGGAATAGGCAAGCCAGAATTATTGAAATATAATCTTTCAGAAAAATATTCACGCCGATTATCAGAAAAAGATAGATTAATCTATAGTTTTGATGATAATTATATTTATATTCATGCAATTGGCGGACACTATGACTAGTCCATAGGATATATCATAACTCGTAAAGTGTAAGCGAAGCACCACATACCTTCATCTATTCACATAAAAAATATAGCAATATCATGAAGAAAAAGCACCAAATAGTATTGAATACATAGGCTTGGTTGACGAAAGGAAACCCAGCATTTTATAATTAACTGGTAATCATTTTCTGACTAACGCTTCGCTAACCCAGCCTACGAAATACAAACTGATGAAACATTTTGTTTTAAATAATGTTGCTACAAATTATAACGGATTTAAAGAGCTATTAAGATTAAAAAATGCTTTGGAATCTGCAATTAAAGTCGATGATAAAAATTTTTCTCTTGATATTTCTAAAATAACTTGGTTTGAAGGTAATATGTGTGCTTGCTTAGGGGGATTATTAGCATATTTTAAATCACAAGGTTTGACTATTTCCATAAATTCAGATAATTCTGAGGTTGAATCATATTTTAGAAGGAATCATTTTTTCCATTTCTTAAACTTACTTAAACAAGATACAACACTAAAAGTTGATGAAGAAACTCTTAATAAGCTACTAAAATTAGTATCAAGTTATGAAAATAATACTTCTTATGTTGAACCATTTCCATCAATGAATGAAACAACTATTGAATTTAAAAAATATAAAATCAACGATTTAGATGATTTTCAAGCTTATATTAAAGAATCTTTTTCACTAGGTAGTAAAGGATTACCCAGCATGACAAAGGAATTATTAAAACATTTTAGGAGAAGTTTACTCGAAATATTTTTAAATTCTGTTGAACATGCTGACACTCAACGAGATATATTTGCATGTGGGCAATTTTTTCCAAAAAAACAACAACTAGATTTTTGTATAACTGATTTGGGTATTGGAATTAAGAACAATATCAAAAGAAAAATTAATTTAGTACTTAATCCAGAAGAAGCAATTAACTGGGCAATGCAAAAAGCTAATACAACACGCAAAAATGAATCTGGTGGATTAGGGTTAAAACTTATTAGAGAATTTATTGAACGTAATAACGGGAGAATTATAATTGTATCAGATGCAGGATATTGGGAGTTAAAAAATAAACAAATAACTAAAAAATGTTTTGATTGTTCTTTTCCGGGTACTGTTGTATTGATAGAAATTAATACTGCTGATACTAACTCTTATGCGTTAAAATCTGAAATAAATCCAAATAGTATTTTTTAAAAAATGGAGTAAATTAATATGTCAACTGAATTAATAAAAATCACTGAAATTATAGGTAGTTACAACTGTATTAATCCTGAAGATGGCAAGAAAGTTTTTCAAGTAATCGCAAAAGCCTTACATGCCAAACAACAAATTATCATTTCTTTAGGAAACATTGAAGATGTAACATCACGGTTTTTAAACTCTGCCATTGGACAACTATATGGTGAATTTTCTGAAGAACAAATAAAAGCGAGTTTAACAGTTGCTGACGATGCTAATCAAGATGATTTAGCTTTACTAAAAAGAGTTGTTGAACGTGCAAAAGAATATTTTAACGACCCTGAACCTTTTGAAAAAGCAGATAAAGAAATTTTAGGTGATGATGAGTAAGCAAAATATAAGAAATTATACCTTTAGCAGCAATGACCGATTATTTTTTGATACAAATATTTGGATGTATATTTATGGCCCATCAATAAGTAAACAAAGCCAACATAATTCAACAACCTATTCTAAAATTTTACAAAATATACGCAATAAAAAAAGTAGTATATTTATAGATAATTCGGTACTATCAGAATTTATTAACTCTTATACAAGACAAGAATATAATCAAATATTTAAGAAAAAATATCCAAGTTTTAAAAAATTTCGTAATAGTCAAGATTTTAAATCAGTTGCTCAAGATGTTACAAATAATACTAAAAGAATAATTAAATTATGCCAACGATGTGATTTATCTTTTAAAAAACTTAATCTAACAAATATTTTTGATGAATATGCACAAGGAACAGTAGATTATAATGACCAGATTATAGCTGAAATCTGTATTGCCAATAACTTTATTTTAGTAACACATGATGCTGATTTTTCACAATTTAAAAAAAGTAACCAACTTATTTTGTTAACTGCTAATAAAAAAGCTTTTGAATAGTTGATAAATAAATTGAGCTTTTATAACATTTACAACTTGTTAAGATGTATAAGCGAAGCATCATACACCACATACCATCTTCATCCATTCACATGAAAAACATAGCAATATCATAAAGAAAAAGCACCAAATAGTATTGAGCACATAGGCTAGATTGACGAAAAGAAACCCAGCACTTTATAATTAACTGGTAATCCTTTTCTGACTAACGCTTCGCTAACCCAGCCTATGAACTTTTAAATAGAATTTTAAACAAGGAAATACAAAATGTTAGCTTATAAACAAAATCTCACAATCAAAAATCCTAAACATCTAGAACTATCCGATTTACCCTTAAAAGCAGGACAACAAGTAGAAGTTATTATATTAGTTAAAGAAGACGCAACTGTTATAAATCCAGCCCAAAATTATACTGATAGTGAATGGGAAGAATTAAAACCAGATGAACGTAGGGAATTAGAAACCCAGTATGTATTAAATAACCCAGAATTGGTTAAAAAAGTAGCATTGGCAGAAGAGAATTATCGTAAAAATAAATATTTTATACCAACTGATGAACAACTTGGTTTCGATAACGGAAATTAAATTATTATGAGACGTTTAGTTTTTGAAGAACATTCATGGGAAGATTATGAAGAATTGAGAAAAAATAATAAAAAACAGCATAAAAAACTGTGTGATATCCTTAAAGAAATGCGACGCAGTGATGACCCAACTCAAGGAATAGGCAAGCCAGAATTATTGAAATATAATCTTTCAGAAAAATATTCACGCCGATTATCAGAAAAAGATAGATTAATCTATAGTTTTGATGATAATTATATTTATATTCATGCAATTGGCGGACGCTATGACTAGTCCATAAGGTATATCATAACTCGTGAAGTATAAGCGAAGCACCACATACCTTCATCTATTCATATAAAAAATATAGCAATATCATGAAGAAAAAGCACCAAATAGTATTGAGCAAAATTTTTAAACATCCTATAAGTGCAAATATAAAATGGAATGAAATAGAAGCGTTATTCATATCATTAGGTGCTGAAATAACAGAACGAGAAGGCTCACGAGTAGAAGTATTTTTATTCGACGAAATTAAAGTATTTCATAGACCACATCCAAGACCCGATACAGACAAAGGAGCAATAGCTAGTATAAGAAACTGGCTAAAAAATAATGGAGTTAAACCATGATGAATCTTATGAGTATTAATGGCACAAAAGCATTTATACAATACGATCAAGAAATTGATATGTTTAGAGGAGAATTTATTGGACTTAATGGTGGGGCAGATTTTTATGCTAAAGATATTGATTCTCTTAAAAAAGAAGCCGAAATTTCCTTAAAAGTATTTCTTAATGCTTGTAAAGAAAAAGGTATTAATCCATATAAAAATTTCTCAGGAAAGCTAAATATAACAATAGCTCCACAATTACATGAAGAAGCTATGCTTGTTGCCAAATCTCAAAATATCAGTTTAGATAAATTAGTCAGTATTGCTTTGCAGAAAACTATCTCTTAATAGTATTTTTTAAAAAATGGAGTAAATTAATATGTCAACTGAATTAGTAAAAATCACTGAAGTTATAGGTAGTTACAATTGCATTAATCCTGAAGATGGCAAGAAAGTTTTTCAAGTAATTGCAAAAGCCTTACATGCCAAACAACAAATTATCATTTCTTTAAGGAAACATTGAAGATGTAACATCACGGTTTTTAAACTCTGCCATTGGACAACTATATGGCGAATTTTCTGAAGAACAAATAAAAGCGAGTTTAACAGTTGCTGACGATGCTAATCAAGATGATTTAGCTTTACTAAAAAGAGTTGTTGAACGTGCAAAAGAATATTTTAACGACCCTGAACCTTTTGAAAAAGCAGACAAGGAAATTATACCTTTCATCTCGTTCTCAACGTCCACGTTGGGAATGCCTTTTGCAACGCTCTGCGTTGCGGGACGCGGAGCGTCCCTGCATGAATTCCCAACGAAGACGTTGGGAAATAGGAAATACCATTGAAAGTCAGGTTACGTTATATTGCAAGCTCAATAAGCTAATTCGACCTACTTGACTGAATGTCAGAATCAGAATTAACAGGATTATAAAATTTTCAGAATAACTGCATTGGTTTACTGTTTTTTAATTCTGTTAATTCTGATTCAGACAATCAATCTTGTTCAGACTTAAACGCTGGCATAGCCCATTTACCAACAACTTCTTCTATTTCTTCATCTTCTATTTTGAGGGCTTTGCAGCATTGATACCAGAGTGTAAATTTATTTAATAGTTTTTGTCCTAAAGATGTTTTGAAAAAAATCCTGTTTAATCCCCTGATATATTGCACAATATACATCAATAAAATAGTGATTGATACTAACGTAATATGAATTTTTTCATAAAATAATTGTGGTTCAATTTGTTCTAAAAAATCTTTTAATCTAATATATCTATATTCTTCGAAAGAAAATAAATAAAATTCAGCAAATATTAAGGCAAATAGTATTATATTCAACAATATAATAATTCTTAACATTATTCGCCTGTTTTTTATATGTATTTTATTACTATGTAAAATGCTTAATAAACCCTGTTTTTTAATTTTGATTTGCCAAGGTATTTGAGCTTTACCTAATAAAATAAGGTTAAAAAATTTATCTGCCATATTATCGTTAAAACCAGCAATATTTTCAGAAATAGTGTCTGATAATAATTCAGTCATAAAAGATGTTGATTCTTTATACTGTAAAATACTTTGAATCTCTGTTTTAAGAGTATTCCAAATAGAACCAGTAATTTCCTCTTCTTCTTCAGGTAACTGATTCCTAACCAATCTATTATGAACAAGATTAGCAAACAGATATTCCATAAACGACTTATGAGCAAATTTAAACGTTCCTGACTTACTCAAATCAGAAACCAATAACCCACAAGAACGCACATCTGTTTTCACATATTCAAGAGCTTTTTCTTCATCATCTTTTGGTAAACGTTGGTGAAGTGGAGTTGATTTTTCTCCTGACATGGTATCAACAGTAGAAGCAGAATCAGGAATAACTTTCAACAATAAACGTACTGCTTCATCCAATTGCAATTTGGTAATTTGATTAGGCAACTCATTTTTTGCCATATAAGCTGCAATGCCCAACATAAAATATTCCCGCTCACTGGAATTTAACACCATAAAATCTCTATTATCTTGAACTTTAGCAGTTTGACGGGCTAGACTCTGTTTGATAAACATTCCCATTACCAAAGCAGAATTCATTCGACCTTTATATTGAGATAATTTGCCATCTTTCCAAAGAGTTTTAACAATATATAATAATGATGGACGTGACACAATTTCTCTAAATTTAGCATCATCTTTTGCTAATTGCACAATTTCTTCCCTAGTTTTAGCATCAGCAGTCCGTAATGATTCCTCAATTTTATCCACTCCAAATGGTGATAAATGCAATGCTTCACAATAAGGTCGTTCTAAGCTTGGTTCTTGAATTCCTAATGCTGCTTTCCTGTCAATATCATCAAGAAAAAAGTTTGGACGACCAGTGATAATAATTTTAGACTTTGGATAACAAAATTGCCACAGCGTTCTAAAATGGCTTTGTCGCATCTCCGCATCACCTATTAAAGCCATTTCATCAAAACCCTCTAAAATTAATAATAACCGTCCAGCAATCAGTAACTTCATTACCGAACGAGAATCAATACCATAATCTTTAGCCCAAGTAGCGAGTATTTCCTCAATTGTTAAATTCCGAGGACTTTTTCCACGTAACTCTATCAAAATAGGAATGCGGGTTGGTTGTTCTTGAGTCAGCAAATGATAAGTGAACAGAAGTGAACCAGTACTTTTACCTTGTCCATATTCACCTAATAAAGCAATTTGACGTTGACTAGAATCCTGCAACCAAGTTTGTAAATAATTTTCAATATTTTGATGTTTTTCCTCAGATTTTTCTTCAATCGTGAAAGCTGATGGCACATAAATATCATTAATGGTTAACTCGGAATCAGTTAGTGGCGTTTTTTCCACTTTGTATTTAATATCAGTACGATAATCATCAAAATCGACTAAGTTATCCAGCAAATGTGCTTCATTTTCAAACTTAATTTTTATATTATTGATTTCTCTAGTTTCTACATCTATTTCATGTCTAATAGCAACAATAATTTCTAGTTGACTCTTTGCCATATGATGAGCATAATCAACCAAAGTTTGCAATTGTTCTTCAGTAGGTGATTCAGTCCAACAGCCCAATATTACTGTATTCCCAGTTTTTTTCTGTCGCCCAATCCAACAATTTTGTTGATCATGCCAGCCTTCATTTTTATCAAAATCATAACTTTTGCTGCCAAGCATAATTAAATCAAGAGCTTGTTCATGCCAAATCAATGTATCCAAAGAACCTTCCAATACAGAATCAGTACCACTTGTATCATCAGGATTATAAATTTCAGGAGTCGGTAAACGTTTAACAATTCGCCCAGCTTCAACCATGCCATCTACAATAAGACTACCCGATTCTTGACGTTGTGTCCGTTTATATTGTTTTACAGACATAGCACCGGGCCAATTATCATATATATGTTTGACAATAAACACAAAAAATATAAACAGCAAAACAAAAAAAACATATTCAAGTGGAGTAGTTTCTTTTGGAGTATATTCAAGCCCCTGTCCTTGAGCAAAAAATGTAAATAATACCTGCCAAGGAGCTGCACCAATGAAAGTACTGATAGTCGCAATTGCAATGAAACTTGTTAATGCAGCAAGAGCAACAAAAGCAAACCGTTCCCGTGTATAATGACGAGACTTATGCCAAACATACATACCAAATGCAGTTGTCCCCACTGCAAATAAAATCAAAACTAATATAACAATAGATAATTGCATTTTTTTACCTTTATTGAGTTATCAGTTACTTATACATTTACCAATAAAATTCTCCATTATCCGATCACCATATTCAGTTGCAAATGACTCAGGATGAAATTGTAAACCATAAATAGGATGCTCTTTATGCTCCAAAGCCATTAATTCAGTTCCATTAGCTGTCTGAGACTTACACGGATGAGTATAAGCAGTTAGCCGCAAACACTCAGGAACCGCTTGTTTTAAATCAGCCATTATTGAATGGTATCTCATAACATGAATTCCATCTGGAATAGAGTTTAAAATCAAACCATTACTATCAATTTTTAAACTACTAACCTTTCCGTGCATTGGCAAATTAGACACCTTAAGCTTACCACCAAAACAATTGTAAATACCTTGAAAACCTAAACATATACCCAGTACCGGCAACCCTTGAGTAC
Organism: Candidatus Halobeggiatoa sp. HSG11; assembly: GCA_030378105.1. Lineage (GTDB taxonomy): Bacteria > Pseudomonadota > Gammaproteobacteria > Beggiatoales > Beggiatoaceae > DRQV01. The sequence goes on from JAUCGL010000069.1 coordinate 22,012, forward strand.
CAAAATTAAGAATAACCTGATTATTAAAACCAAAATAATTCTTATCTTCTGCCGAACCCGGCCCAGGACTGATAACCACTCCCGCATATTTCCCAGCCTCCAACTCTTCCAGAAAAGGATCATCATTTCTTTTGATAGTTAAAGTGACATTTGGAATCGCTAACAACAAATGTTGCAAATTAAAAGTAAAAGAGTCATAATTATCAATAAGTAATATATGTGTTGTCATTATATTCCTCCTAATTCTTCTAATGCTTGTTTCATTGCGGCCAATTTATGAGTTACTTCAGCATATTCTTTTTCTGGAACTGAATCATATACAACGCCAGCAGATGTTTGAGCATAACATTTATCACCATAACAAAATATACTGCGAATTGGCAGACAAAAATCACAATCACCACTCATACTAAAACGCCCAACTGCTCCACCATATGGACCACGAGGCATATTTTCATTTTCATCAATAATCTTAATAGTTTCAATTTTCGGAGCTCCAGTCACCACCCCACCCGGCAATATTGTTGCTAATACATCAAACGCATTCTTGCTATTATCTAAAAAACCAACTACATCAGAAACTATATGTTGTACATGACTAAATTTAATTATATACATCAAATCAGATATTTTAACTGTACCCGGTTGACATACTCTGGAAATATCGTTGCGATGCAAATCAACCAACATATTATGTTCAGCGATTTCTTTTGGATCACTGAGTAACTTGCGAGCCAGTTGCACATCTTCATCATAAGTTTTACCACGCACAGTTGTACCAGCCGTTGGAGTCGTTAATATCATATTTTGCTTACAACTGATTAATATTTCTGGACTAGCTCCCAATAATTCTTCTTGCCCAAATTTCACATAAAACATGTAAGGACTGGGATTAATTTGGCGTAACTTATTGTAAATTGCTAACTTATCACCTTTTATTTCATAGTGAGATTTAAAACCAACCTCTGCTTGAAAAGAGTAACCTTGCCTTATTTTTTCTTTAGTTCTTTCAACTGATTTAATGAATTCTTCTTTACTAACGCTGTGACCGGTGAATTTGACAGATTCCAATTCTGTTGGTATTTCATAATTATCTAAGTCTGCCAAGATAGATTTAACTTGTTCCGAACGGTCTTTGTGAAAATAATAATAAGTCAACGTGCCAGTTGTTGTGTCGTATAATAAACCATCAGTATAGAGTCCAAATTTGAAGGTGCTGAAATCATCATGTTCAGTCAGGTTCAAACTTGGTTCAAAATAGTTGACAGCCTCATGACAGACATAACCTATTAATCCACCTTGATGCGGGTCACAAGTAGCATTAAAATCAAATTGTTTACGCAGAAATTCATAAGGATTATCAAGTTCATAGGTAACTTTTGTTTGATTCTTCACCCCGGTAGTTGTTGCAATAATATCTGCTTCTCCAGACAACGACATATTATTGCCTTTGGCCGCAAATATTATATCTGGTTCAAAACCTATCGCATAATATCGATCTTGATGTCTTGGTAAGGATAAAGATTCTAAAAAATAGCAATTTGTTAAATTAGTTTTTAACGCTGCAAATAGTTTATAAAAATCAATATCATGCCCTAAAATATGTTCAGTTAATCTATTATTTATCCAGTCGGTGTTCAAGGATGGTACAGTCATTAAATTTTCCTTAATTAACATATGTTGAGAATCGTTATAGGATATGTTGTAGCACATTGATTGTCAAATTTATCAATAATACTTAGATTATGGTAATTTCCATTAAAAATAAGCATGAATACGTTATAGAATTTCCCAATTGGATAGATCACAGTTATATTAAGCAAGAATCTGATATTTTTATAGATTTTAATTAAGAGTGGCTATAAACAATATTTATTCAATTCCTTATTACACTTAAACAT
>JAUCGL010000006.1 GCA_030378105.1 Candidatus Halobeggiatoa sp. HSG11
ACATTATACCCCTGCTATGAAAATGGGTTTAACTCATAAACAACTTAATTGGAGATTTTTGTTGACTGTCCCTATACCTGTAAAATATTGATTTAATTAGAACTGCATTGGTCTGTAGGGACTATCGTTTAATTTGCAAAAAGTCACCTTGATAATTAGCTTTAGGAATGACACTCAAATCACCGGTCGCTAATCCTTGTGAAATTTGGCTAATATCATCAATTATTTCACGCAAGTTAATTATCATATGTTGGAAAGCTTGAGCCATGACACCAATTTCATCATTATTATTTTTAGTATCAACAGTTAAGTTTAAATTACCATTTGCTAATTGGTGAGCAATGTCAGTCATCTTTTGAATTGGCTTAACTAACTTCTGACTAAATAGGAAAGCTATAACTCCAATCAATATAGACCCAACAAAAATAATGCTAAACAGTAAAATTAACATATATTGTATACTGGCAAATGCTTCTGTTTTATCAATTTTAGTGATTAACGACCAATTAATACCAGAAATTTTAAGAGGTGTATATGTGATTAATTGTGATTTTCCAAGATAATCAATAGTTGCAATTCCGGTCTGACCAGTGTGAATTTCCTTATTATCTATTTTCTGTTTAAAAATAGTATCTTTTTGAACTAAGCGAGAATTTGAACGTAATAGAAAATCATCAGAACTCACTAACAGAGTTTCCCCTGTTTCTCCTAAACCAGTACTTTCCTGCATGTTAGCATCAATATGTTTTATTGAAAGTTGAAAAATTAATACACCAACCAATTCAGTATGATTAAAAATTGGAGATGCCACAAATGCTGCTGCTTCTTCCGATGGTTCATAGTAAGCAAAGTCTTCTAATATTGTTGTATTATTATTATCTACTTGTAACATTTCTTTAAAAACATGGGCAATATTTGTATTAGCGTAAGGTCCGTCAATTAAAGAAGTAGCAAAGTCATTTTCTTTGTCAACGCTATATAAAATAATCCCTAAATGTGGCTCTACCAGAAAAATATCATAGTAGTGATAAGTATTTTTATATTCTTGGAACATAGAATGATACTGGGCATGAATATTACTATAAATGCTGCCATCATCAGCATCTATCATATCTGGTTTATCTGAATATAAAGAACGAAACTGTTCCATAGCCTCATCTGCATCCTGAAAAGCTTTGTCAAAATCATTCATAGCAGTGATAACAGTTGGATTATTAGATAAAATTTTTATATCAGCTAAACGTTCATTAAAATAGTTATTAATTTGTCTGGCTTTTATATCACGCACCGCAGTTAATTTATTAATAATTTCAATTTGCAAAGCATCTTGAGCATGTTTATAAGCTAAGAGTCCCACGGTAATAAGTGGAATAAGTGAAATAATGAGAAACAATAAAGTAAGTTTGCCTCGTAGGGAACGAAAAAAAACAAGGCGTGTTTCAGAATGTGAAAAATTATTCATAGTTTATCTTTAATGGTTGGGAGAATATTTAAAAAATTGTTAATTTTGTGAATTCGTTGCTATACTATCGTTATAATAATGTATAACATAAATATAATCTATCATATTTTTAAAAAATGTGGGTTGTTAGCTTATTGATAGATGTGAAATAACGTAACCAGATAATATACTAGTCATTAACTGATCTAACGCAGAAAGCTATTATATCAAATATCTCGTTCCCAACGTCTCGTTGGGAATGCCTACCATACCGCTCTGCGGTATTCATTTTAGTTTAAATCGTGGCACAGAGTCACTTAAATTAAGTGTTAAGATTCTACTTAATACTAAAATACTTAAAATGAATACCGCAGAGCGGTATAGTAGGCATTCCCAACGAGACGTTGGGAACGAGATAACGAGATATAGTTTTTCAGATAAAGAACCACTTAACTTTTAAATCATATTATGAATATTTTTAATAACTTTAAAGTAGGAACCAAAATTAGTATTGGTTTTTCCATCATATTAACATTAATGATTGGTATGGGAGCAACTTTGTTGTTAAGTTTAGACGATTTAAAGGATGATTTCATCTTTTTAGTCGAACATGATCAGCCAGTATTGTCCAATGCTCATGAATTAGCTAAGTTAGTTATAGATATGGAAACTGGCGAACGTGGTTTTTTAATCACTGGTAAAGAAGATTTTTTAGAACCATATCATACTGGTATCAAAAGATTCAATATTTTAATAGAAACAGAAGCACAATTAGTTAGTGATAATCATTCACAAGTTGTATTGTTGGAAAAAATTGCACAATTACATGAAGAATGGATTAATAAAGTCGGAAAATCGGCAATAGCCAAACGGCGTGAAGTAAATAAAGCAACTGTTAATTTTGAACAATTGCAAAAACTATTAAAAGGTGGGGTGGGTAAAAATATTTTAGATAATTTACGCAATATATTGATAAATTTGGAAAACAGTTTAAGAGCTAAAGATAATTTAGAAGGTGTTATTTTAACTATTAAAATTGCTAAAAATATGGTTGATCAAGAAACTGGGGAACGAGGTTTTATTATCACCGGTGCGGACAACTTTTTGGAACCTTATCATGCTGGTTATAAACAATTAGCGATTAATCTAACAGCTTTACGTTCTCATTTAACTACTGCCGATGACTTGGAATTATTGGAACAAGTTAAATCACTTTCCGAACAATGGATAGAGCAAGCAGCTAAACCAGAAATTGCCGCTAGGAGAAAAATGAATGCTAATTCTGTTACTATGAATGACATCGTTAAGATGATTCAGGCTGGAACAGGGAAAAATATTTTGGATAAAATTCGAGTGCAACTTGATGATTTTATTCAGACTGAAAAACAATTGAATCTCAAACGCTCTAAAGATGTTAAATACAATGTTAGCTTTGTCAATAATTTAACTTTATGGTTAACTATAGTCGGTATAATTATTGGTATTTTGCTTGGTATATATATTTCGCATAATATAACTTATCCATTAAAAAAATTGACTACTATGGCTGACAATATGGCAGATGGAAATGTACAGCAAATAGATGATTTACAAAATATTACTTTTCGAAAAGATGAAATGGGTGATATTGGACGTTCTTACGAAGCAATGACAAATTATTTTAGAACGATTATCGAAGATATTGTACAAGTTTCACAGGGGTTGGCAAATGGAAAGTTACAAGCTATGCCGCAAGACAAATATCAAGGTGATTTTGTGCAAATAAAAGATTCTATGGAAGCGGCTTTATTGAGCCTGAGTCAAGTAGTCAAAGATATTGTGCAAATATCTCAAGGATTAGCTGTTGGTAATTTGCGTATAACCCCTAAAACTGAGTATAAAGGGGATTTTATCCAAATAAAAAACGCATTGGAAACAGCATTTTCAGCCCAATCGCAAGTTATTGAAGATATAGTGCAAGTTTCTCAAGGGTTAGCCGATGGCAGTAAAAATGTGAAGGCAAAAGCCGAATATCAAGGTGACTTTATTCAGATAAAAACTGCGTTAGAAACTGCTGCTAGTAAATTGTCAGAATCTATGGCTCAAAATGCTACCCAAGATTGGTTAAAAACTGGTCAAACAGAACTAAGTAAACAAGTTAGCGGTGAACAAAAAGCAACTGAATTAGCTAAAAATATTTGCACTTTCTTAACTACTTATTTAGAAGCACAGGTCGGAGCATTTTACATTGTAGAAGATGAGAAAACCATTAAACTTATCGCTAGTTATGCGTACAGCCAACGCAAAGGTTTACCTAACGAGTTTCAACTTGGGGAAGGTTTAGTTGGGCAAGCGGTACTTGAGAAGCAGAAGATTTTGGTGACAGATGTACCTGAGGATTATATCAGCATCCAATCTGGTACTGGTGAAGCTGTTCCTAAGAGTATTTTGGTTATGCCATTTATGTATGAAAACAGTGTTAAAGGTGCAATTGAAATTGGTTCTTTCCATGAATTCACTGCAACTCAATTGGAATTATTGGAACAGGTGATGCCTAATATTGGAATTATCATGAACACTGCGGAATCTCGTACTAAAATGCAGGCTTTGTTGCAAAATTAAGAGGTAGTCCTCCAGAAGTATAGCAATTCTTAATTATGAATGCTTAATTCTTAATTAAAATCTATAAAAATATATTATGTAGGAAACCCACCGAACCTTTAAAATGGTGGATTTATTCGGGTAACCACAAGGGATTACCCCTACAAATCATCATTTTTAGGAAAGATGTCTACTTAAAATCGCAGATTTTTGAACTTGACTTTATCTTTTCACATTTTCATAACCGCCAGAAAAATAGACAGCTTAAAAATTCACAATCAATGAATAAAATATACTACGTTCTGAACCAACTAACGGTAATTCATTAATTTTCTTTCGTCTAACATATTCAGGTACAGTAACTTGAGTGTCAGTTAAATTTTGCAGTGATAAAACATGCTTAAACTGGAGTGAATTATACTTATGTTGATAAGCAAGATTAACATTAAGATTAAAATAATCATCAACTTGACGGCTATCAACTGAATCAGTGTAATTACCTAGCAGAGAAACATCAATTCCATTAAAACTTTTATGAATGCCAATTGAAGTTGTGAAATCAGGAACATATTTAAAATTATAATGGTCAGTCCCCGGCATCTTATCGCCATCACTACCAACAACATAATCAAAATTCAGGAAAATTTCTGCAAATTTCGGATTGAGATATTTTAGTTCAAACTCCAAACCTTTGGCAGTAAATTCTTTCCCATTAGTATAAACACTGACATCACTGGCAATCGCACCATCATCAAGAACAACATCATCTTTAATACGATGAATCTTATCTTTATAAATAGAATAATAAGCCAATGTTTGAATATAAAAATAACTATGACTGTGCTGATAACCAATTTCAAAAGTATCAGCCGTTTCTGGTTCTAAATTTTCCTTGCCAAACACACTTTTGGTCGGAGTTATAAAATATAACTCAAATAAGCTTGGAGTCCTAAATGATTGACCAGCAATAAATTTAATTGTATTTTTATCATCAATTGAATAAACAACTGTTCCCCTTGAAGATATATTTTCCCCAAAAGTTTCACTTTTAGTTAACCGACTACCAATTAAAATACGCCATTTTTTCAAAGGTTTCCAATCAATTTGACCATAACCAGAATACTCATAAACATTGCGGTCAGAAAGATTATTTTCAGCTAAAATCGTATTGAAAGATTGGCGGATATTTTTGTATTCCTTACTTTTTCTTAGCTCATAATCAGCACCCAGTTCAAATTGTAAACTATCGTCCCAAGTAAGAATATTACTGATATTTCCGCCAATTCGCTGTCCCAACACATTAGCCCTTACGTCATCATCAGCAGAACGAGAAAAATTACGCTCATTCCAATCATAAAATAGTTGCATCTTGGAGTAAAAAATTTTAGTCCAATTGTGCGAGTTAGTATAACCAAGTAAAATGCCATCAACATCATGGTTATTGCCAGCACCCGCCGAAAATTTTTGAGTTGAGCCTTCGTAGTTACCTTCATCGTTACGAAAAGCATTTAATAGCAAAGCATGGTCTTTATATTCCAATGCTGTCGTTACATTTAAGCTGTCATGGTAATCCTCAATATCACCATTAATTCCAGCTTCATCAGTTAAATTATCGTTAAAACGTTGACCTCGTTCTTTATTAACAGCAGTAAATATAGACAGACCATCAGCCGAATTATAACGGTAATTAGCTCCTATAGAACGCCTATCTTTAGTTCCAATAGTTGTATGTAACTCTTTGGTATTTTTACGTAAAATTATATTAATTGCTCCAGAATAAGCTTGTGAACCGTAAATAACTGAAGCCGGGCCACGTAATACTTCAATCCGTTCAACATCATGGATACTTAATCGGTCTAAATTACCTTCACCAGTTATTGCGTGCCAACTAGGTATATTGTTAATCATAACCAATACTTTATTAGCATAATGGTCTTGCAACACACCACGCACAGTAGCAACTTGCTGTTTAAAAGCAGTTCTATAGACTTGTATACCAGATAAAGTTTCCACAGCCGCAGAAATTGAAGCAAAGTTATATTCTTCAATCATTTGCCGGTCGATAACGGTGACTGTCGAGGGGCTTTGTAAGGATGTTTCGGCTTTTGTGGAAGCGATATCAAGTTCTAAATTCAGAAAATTTTCTAAGCGTAAAAAATGTAGTTCTTGTTGTAACTCAGTATCTTGAGCGTAACAAAAATTAGTGACTATAATTGTAAGTATTAATAATTTATATTGCATAACGTTATTGCTCCATTAAAATTAAGCATTCATGATTCAATGGTTTGGACAGTTTTGAAATAATAGTAGGGTGGACAAGCAGAGCGTCATCCACCTCCTAACGATATATGGTGTGTGGCGTTACCACATAATACCTTCGCCAAATAGATAGTTATTTTGGGAATGGGGCAAAGCGGATTTCCCGAAACTCTTATATTATTTGGATTTCTGGAAATCGTACCTCATTCCCGAAACAACAAGTTACCATAGTATTTTATATTAATATAAATAATTAATGAAAGTTGGTTTGTAGGGACTACCGATACAACCAAACTCGCATCAACGACATCAATTTATCAGAATCAACTGGTTTAGCCAAATAATCATTTGCCCCAGCCTCAATACATTTAGATTTATCATCTTTCATGGCTTTAGCAGTCAGAGCTATAATAGGTAATTTACGATATTTAGGTTGTTTCCGAATCGCTCGCATAGCTTCATAACCATCCATCTCAGGCATCATTATGTCCATCAATACAATTGCAGTATCATTGTTTTCTTCCAATAATTCCAAACCCTCTTGGCCATTAACTGCACATATAGTTTCCATATTATTCTCTTCCAATACAGTGGCTAATGCAAACACATTACGCACATCATCATCAACAATCAATATTTTTTTGTGTTTGAGGATTGCTTCCTTATCATGTACTATCTGCAACATATCACGCTTATTATCTGGCAATTTAGCCTCTATTTGATGCAAAAATAAAGTTGCTTCATCCAACAGGCGTTCAGAAGAACTGACTGATTTAATTGGTATTGCATCAGAACAACGCATTAACAAAATTTCTTCTTCTGTCGTCAAATCACGGTCAGCATAGACAATAATTGGGGTTTGACAATAAGTTCGATTTTGGTGCATCATTTCCAATAACTTACTACCAGAATTACGTTCTATATCCATGTCAAGGATAATGCAATCATAAGAAGTAGTTTGCAGATTTTGGAATGCAGAGTCAATTGTTAATTGTTGCTGAATCTGAATCCCTTCTTCATTAACTAATTCAATAATTTTTTGTCTATGTAATTCAATATCTGATACTATTAATAAATTTTTAACTGTTCTAGTAAGGAACTGTTCTATTTGTTTAAAAGCATTGGTTAATTTTTCCATGCTCACTGGCTTAAGCAAATAACCAATAGCTCCCATCTTTTTAGCATCCATGCTCTGGTCAGCAGCAGACATGAAATGAACTGGAATATGGCGAGTTTCTGGATTGTCCTTCAATCGTTCCATCACATTCCAACCGTTCAACTCAGGCAGGCCAATATCTAAAATAATAGCACTTGGTTTATATTGTTCAGCCAATTGCACACCAGTTATACCATCCTCAGCCAAAAGATGTTTAAAACCTTTTTCAGTAGATAAATCAGTTAAAATTTTGGAAAATTTCCTATCATCTTCAATAAACAAAATGAACTTATCATCTGGTTTTAAATCATCCCTATCATCTGGAATTGGCTTAGGTTTTGGTAAAGATTCTGGTTTAACTGATGGATAGTTGGATTTATTTAACAATGGTTCTTTTATTGGAGTTGATACTGGTGTAACAGCTTTTGCTGGTTCTGTTAACTCTATTGATTTTGGTAGATATAAGGTAAATATACTACCATTATTATCACTAGTTAAAGTTAGTTCTCCACCCAATAATCTTGCCAATTGACGAGAAATAGACAGACCTAAACCAGTTCCACCATATTTGCGACTAGTAGAACCATCAACCTGTTGGAAAGCTTCAAAAATAGCTTGCTGTTTATCTTTTGGAATTCCTATACCACTGTCTATCACGCTGATAGCAATAGTTTTATTAAGTTCTAACTGCTGTCCTCCAATGTTTATCGGAATTTCGGTTGGATGTTGAACTATTATTTTAACTGAACCTTCACTAGTAAACTTGAAAGCATTGGACAGTAAATTATTAATAATCTGTTTAACACGCTGGCTATCAGTGCGTTGAGTTGGATTGACATCAACATCAATGGTAGTTGTAAACTCTAGTTCTTTATTATCTGCAATTGGTTGAAATTTCTGCTCAATTGTTGTCAGCAAATTAGGCAATAATACATTTTCCCATTGTACTTCTATCTTGCCAGCTTCAACTTTGGACAGGTCTAAAATATCATTAATAAGAGTCAGTAAGTCTTTACCAGCACTGTTGATAGTTTTGGCATATTCCATCTGTTTCTCGTTCAAAGTACCTGGTTTATTATCTGCTAATAATTGAGCTAAAATTAACAGACTATTCAACGGAGTACGCAATTCATGAGACATGTTAGCCAAAAATTCAGATTTATACTTACTCGCCAACTCTAACTCTTCTGCTTTCAATACGATAGCTGCTTGAGCTTTTTCCATTTCAATCTGAGCTTTCTCCATCTCAATTCGATTAGCTTCTAAAGTTTGATTTTTCTGTTGAGTTTCAAGTTTTTGCTGTTCCAAACCATGAGTTCGTTCTTCAAGTATTTCATTAGTTTGCCGCAATTCTTCTTGTTGAGTTTGCATCTCTTCAGATTGACTTTGTAATTCTTCAGACTGATTCTGCAATTGTTCGTTAGTTTCCAACATTTCTTTTTGTTTTAATTGCAATTCTTCAGATTGTTGCTGGCTTTGTTTAAGTAAAGCTTGCATCTGAGTCCGTGAGTTGGCAGTGTTAATTGCTATGGCAATGTTTGATACGACTTGTTCTAAAAAATTGCGTTGTATATCTGATAGTTCTTTAGATGTCCCTATTTCAATGATTCCTTTAACTGAGTTTTCGTATAAACACGGCAGCAATAACAAATGATAAGGCATGGAATTGGCTAAACCAGAACGGATAATAGTTGGGCATTCTTCAATAGTTTGACTGAAAGCTAAAATCTTCTTGTTAAGAGCCACTTGTCCCACCAAACCTTCACCAAGTAAATATTTATTTGGGCGTTCATTATTTTCAATATAAGCGTAACTGGAAACAATTTGTAAATAAGGTTGTGATTCATCTTCTTTAAGCAAATAAAATAACCCAACTTGAGAGTTAACATACTCACATAAAAAAGTAATTATATTTTTTGTTAAAATAACAACATCTTGTTCCCCAGTTATCAATTCATTCAGTTGAGCTTGCCCATTTTTTATCCAATTTCGAGTTATATTTTGATCAGTTGCCTGTGCCAATTTATTAGAGGCTATTTCCAAAGCTTCTTTTATTTGGCTAAAATCTCCTTGATAATCAGCGTTTGGCATAATTTGAGTACCAGTCGCTAATCCTTCCGATACTTTAACTATATCAACTATAACTAAATTTAAACCGGATAAAGCTGTTTCCAAAGCAGTTTTTATTTTGACAGATTCATCTTGATATTTAGCTTGTGGTTTAATTTGTAAATTACCGGTAGCTAAACCTTGCGATACTCTAACTATATCTAAGATAATATTATTAAACATAGTATTTTTATTTTCTAAAGTTTTAAAAGAGTTCTCTAGTTGCCTTGTCATGTCATGAAATGAATTTGCCAATTGTCCCAATTCATCAGAACGTTCTATCAAAAGAGAATCAGTACTGAAATTACCAGCCGCAATCTGTTGAGCCGCAAAGATAAATTTATGTAATGGTTTAGTTACTTGCTTGCGTAATACAATATATAATGCTAAGATAACAAGTATTAATAAAATTGCTCCTAAAACAATAATTAAACTAGCAGTTACAAAAGCTTGTTCGGTTAATAAAGCTCGTGGATAGACAGTAACAAAATACCAATCGGGACCAGCAATTTTGGTAACAGCTAAAAATTCAGTTTCATTATCAATAACTATTTGACCGGGTTTAATATTTTTAATTGAGTTAAAAATACTAATCAAATGTTTATCTTCCGATTTTAAAATATCAAAATAGCCATCTTTCTGTTTAATTGCATCAATTTTATTTGGTTCAACAATAAGACGGCCATCGGCTCGTAAAATTAAATTATAAGTTCCATCTAATGTATCATTGATAGTTCGTTCCATTAATTCATTGAGAATGATGTCATGTCCGATAGTAGCAATATGACGCTCTTGCTTATCATCAACTGGAGTCTCCAAAGATACCATCCACACTTTAGCCACTTTATCAAAAAAAAGCCCAGTCCAAATACTTTTACGTTCTGGATTATGTTTTTTGTCAGCAATCCAAACATATTCTTCATCCGGCATATATAAATCTGCGTTAGCATCTTGAGCCCAAGTTGGTACTTCTGGCCAATAAATAACCATAATATTTTCTGGAGTTGTGATATAAGTATCTTGAAAACGATTGTGCCACGCTGGTCCATATTGCATAGTTAATTCATAAAAAGCTAAAACTCGTTGCTGTATATCCGCATCAATAGTCAGATTTTTGTCAATATAAATACCTGCTTGCTTGGTTCCATCAAAATCTATTTTATTACGAAATACACCATCTGCACTTTTTATAACTAGTTGATTAAATTCTGTTTCTGAATAAGAATTTTGTGCTAATTTTTGTAGTAGGGCTTGTTTAAAAATAACGTGATTATCTTGAGCTAATTGGAAAATATCGCTTTCTCGTTGACCACGTTCAGCAATGTATTTTTCAAGTTGAGTTCGAGTATGCGATTCTAAAATTGAAACAATATGTGAATATCCAATAAAAGTTATTAAAACAATAATAACCGTTATTATTATGGTAACTTTGAGTAAAATTTTATGATTAAGCGAAGTTGTTGATGACATTTTATAAATACTCCTGTGATGTTGTTATAGTAAAAATACAATAAACCGATTATATAATTATAGTCAAAAAAAGTTTATTAATGTAACAATGTTTTTGCTTTCGGATAGCTTTGGCTTGAACCTATTTATGGTTCAATAGGGTTTAATTGTAGAGAATTTAGAATAACGTATAGCATTTTTAATATCAAGTATTGTAATGAAAAAATGGGAATCTAGGAATCTTTGAGAACAGTATACATAAGTATTTAAGCACTTGAAATAAAAATATATTATGTAGGGTGGGTAGGAACGAAGTGGAAACCCACCGAACCTTCAAAATAGTGGATTTTATTTCATTCTATCCATCCTACATTCGATATTTTTGATTTGTGTACAAGAGACATCTTTCCTAAATAACTGATGGTTGACGCAGAGAGCATTTTAATTAATTTGTTCCATAGGTTTCACCTATGGCTATTCAAGTTCCACCCCGTTGGGGTTGTTTTAACTATCCTGAAAGGATTGAATGGTGAATAGCCACCGATGAAATCGGTGGAATATAAAGCTTTTCTGCGGCAAGCTCAGTTAAATAAGTATATATACTTATTTAGGAAAGATGTACAAGGATTACCGTAGTCCAGCGATATAGTAATAAAATTGTCATATTTTTGACACCTGATGTTTTTTTGAAGCATTTAACTTATGCCGGACTACGAGCAGACTTAAATCCACATATTTTTAACATTTGGATTAATAGACTTGTCTGGAAGCTTGGTAAATGTTACATGGAGAGCAATACCAGCTTTTTTCTTTCCCGGAGCAGTCATTGTTCTGACAAATTGTTTCATTTCTTGTATTAACTGTTCTTTTGGTTTAGCATCAACCAAGTGATTATCTTGTCGCAAGCTTGATAATTCAACTTGAACAGCAGTATCTGCAAATTGAAATGATACCAACCCTTCTGGATAACTAACATATTTAATCTCGGACATAATTGGTTTGTCAGACATTTTGGCGAGTTCTTTAGAATGAACCGGATGTAATTGCAACCAAACAGCTACACTTGATAACTTATTCTCTTCATTAAACATTTTTTTAGCATAAAGCAATACATAACAGTCCACAAGCTTAGTATATTGCCACTCTGAAAAGTCATACTTTACCTTATTCAAAAAACAAAATGGATAAGCATTTGAAGTGATCACGTCCATCATTATTCCAAATTGAATAATCTTTCCATCATTTATGTTTTCAAAAAACTCTTGTACTTCTTGATTTACTTTTGCCTCTTGCTCTCGAATATCTTCAGCAACCATTTTTTGTGCATAAACTAATGACAATGCAGGTAATTCACGTGAACTTGCTTGACCAAATATTAAGAGCTTTTCTATCGTGGACTCCATTTGTTTTTTTACACCATGTGGTAATAACGTACTTAATTTTTTGATGCTATTTTCAGTAAATTCAGTTTTTTCAACTATATTTGCTATAGTTTCTGCTGATAGTTCTGTTAAACCAAAAATAATTTTCAACAATTCTAGCTGTTCATCTGCAATGACTGATGTGGTTGTATATGTTTGGATTGCCTTATGAGTAGCGGACAATTGTACCGAATGAGCAAAGGCTTCTTTATGTAATGAGATAATAACAGATTTTGGTAATACTCTCCTGAGTGTAATTTTTTTTACCCTCTTGTTTGAAAGTGCAGCCTCTATTTTTTCCGGTGATATTGGAAGTGGGTTTATAACCATGATTTTACCCTTTAATTAGTCGTTAAGTTAAATTGGTTTATAACAGTCAATAAGAATTAACTTATGTCTAAGCTAATGCTAATTTTCCTTTAACCAGCTTCTATTTATTTATGGAAGCAAGACTTAAGCCAGTAACACATTTACAAATGTTTCATTTCGGATACACCAGCAATAATTTATCAATTAACTCTTTAATGGAGTGAGCAATTATAAAATACATTCTTGTTCAAAAAGTGGTTTATATTACTAGAAAAAAATGAAAAATTAAGTATTCAATGTGATGAAGTGTGCTCTTTTGTCACAAGCTAAAAAGAACAGGGTGTGGATATGGCTTACTATTGATATAAAGATTGGAAAAATTGAAAACTTTTGGGTCATCTGTTCTGTATATTTAACGTATTATTTCAATACTTTATTTTGGAATTACTCCTAACATTTTGGCGGCTTTTGGGTCTATATTAGATTTTTCTTTCATCGTTGTTCTAAAAACATAATATTGTCTGAATCAGAATTCACAGAATTATAGAATTTTCAGAATAACTGCATAAAGTTCATTGGTTTGTGATTTTTAATTCTGCTAATTCTTAAATTCTGTGAATTCTGATTCAGACAATTAATTCTTAAACCTCTCCAATACCTCCTCCTGATTTTAATTTTCCTTAAGCACAACTACCAGCAAAGGCGTACCATCCGCTTGTTGAATGGTTTTAATTTCAATAACTTCAGTGTTTTTTTGCCAGCCGCGTTTCTCTAACAGCTTTTGTACCGGAGCTTGCTTAAGCACAACCTGTTTAACCACGTCATAAAGAGCATTGGTAGTCATACCAACCGCAATACCACTGATAAATACTGCCGCCACTCCAGCAAGCAATGGATCATAATCGACAGCAGTTGAAGTTTCCAGTCGTGCTTTTGCTACTTCCTGACAGGTATCATTCCATGCCGTAACGAAATCTGCCGAGTTTATTTCTAAATCCGGCGAAAGGGTAATTTTATAGTCAGTCATTGGATTGCCTTTTATGTTATTAATTTGAAGTAAATTTTACCTGATTTTAAACAAAATTGCACAGGTTAATTGGTTTGTGGTTTTTAATTCTGTTAATTCTTTGTTTGTCTGAATCAGGATTATAGAATTTCCAGAATAACGGCATAAAGTTCATTTATTTATGGTTTTTAATTCTGTTAATTCTTAAATTCTGAAAATCCTGATTCTGACAATTAATTCTTAAACCTCTCCAACACTTCCTCAACACCAATCCCCAATATTTCCGCAATGGCAGTGGGCAGGGTGTTGTCGTTGGTGGCTTGTAGTTAGTACAACGAATTGGCGAAATGAACGAATAAAGCAGATGGGATGTTACTTTTAATTCGATTATTTCGTTAATTAGCTGTACTAAACACCCCCAAACCTCCCCAACACTTCCTCAACACCAATCCCCAATATCTCCGCAACGGCAGTGGGCAGTGTGTTGTCGTTGGTGGCTTGGTATAAACGAGCAAAGGCAGGTAAAGAAAAAGTCTCAATACTATGAGAATCATTAAATTCAGAATACAAACTTAACGCTTTCAGTAAATATTCCTTTGCCTGTTGCCATTGTTCTTGTTCTTCTGCCACCATGCCAAGAGTGTGACAAGTACTAGCTTGTGAATACTTATCGTTGAACTCAATTTTAATCTCCAAAGCCTTTTGATAATACTGTTCGGCGGCTAGCCATTGACGCTGTTTTTGGGCTACTATGCCCAGATTGTGATAAGTACTAGCTTGTAAATACCTATCTTTGAATTCAATATAAATCTTCAAAGCCTTTTGATAATACTGTTCAGCGGCTGGCCATTGACGCTGTTCTTGGGCCACTATACCCAGTTGGTGATAAGTACCAGCTTGTGAATACTTATCATCGAATTCAATATAAATCTCCAAAGTCTTTTGACAATACTGTTCAGCGGCCGGCCATTGACGCTGTTCTTGGGCCACTCTGCCCAGTTGGTGATAAGTACCAGCTTGTTCATACCTATCTTTGAACTCAATACAAATCTCCAAAGCCTTTTGATAATACTGTTCAGCGGCTGGCCATTGACGCTGTTCTTGGGCCACCATGCCTAGTTCGTGATAAGTACTAGCTTGTGAATACTTATCGTTTAACTCAATTTTAATCTCTAAAGCCTTTTGATAATACTGTTCAGCGGCTGGCCATTGATGCTGTTCTTGGGCCACTATACCCAGTTGGTGATAAGTACCAGCTTGTGAATACTTATCGTTTAACTCAATTTTAATCTCCAAAGCCTTTTGATAATACTGTTCAGCGGTCGGCCATTGACGCTGTTCTTGGGCCACCATGCCTAGTTGATGATAAAGTCCAGCACTTAGGATAGCTTTTTCTTTTTTCTCAAAATTTTTTAGATTTAAATGTATTGACAGAGCCTTCTGATAAGATTGTTCTGCTTGGCTATATTGCTGGCTTAAAAGTTGTCGTTTAGCAACACTATCCACTACTGTAACAAACTCCGTCCCTAATTGCCCTTGCAACGCTTCAGCCGAGTATTTTTCCAAACGAGCTAAAACACTTTCACCTTGAATTAATCCCCGTTTATGGTCTTGCGTGGCATCCAAATGAAAAGATAATGCTTTGTAGGGATTTATAATTGACATTTGTGTTTGCAACGCCAAATCCAATGCCCTATTCAAGTTCTCATACTCAAAAGGCGTAATTATTTGCCCCATTTGTTTCTCTTGAGCTTCTTTAGATTCAAGCAAACCTGCCAATCCCTCTCCAATCCAATCATAATATTGCCGAAACGCTATCTCAATCGCTGCTTGATAATCTGGCTGTGACTGCAAACGATTCCGCATAAAATAAGGAAAAATCGGCTGTATAGTTAAAAACACTGCTATCTCTGGATGCAGAGCCAACAACCCCCAATTTATCGCCTCTTGCAACACCGCTTCCCATTGAGCAAACGGCCAATCCGCTAACAACGGTTGCTGTTGTAATTTTTCGGTATACTGTGGCAAATGCTGAATATCAACCACCCCCGTAAACGGAGCCAAACACAACAACAACCTCTGAGCATCTTCCGACAAATTCCCATAAGAATAATCAATACACCGCAAAATATTAGTAGTCTTATCCTGATAAATATCCCCACTCTCCTCCCCAGCATCCAACCCCTCAGAAACACCAGCTTCCAATGCCTCCAAAACCTTTTTCGGAGTCTGCCGCACCAAATTCCCCAACACCACCTGCAAAGCCAACGGATAACCAGCCAACAACTTCAACAACCTCTGCAAATACTCCCGATGCTCCTCCGCCTCCCGATAATCACTCACCCCATGAGCAGCCAAAATCAAATCCACCAACTGCGAAGCCGCCTCATCATCCAAACCAGCCAACCCATAAACATTATTCGCAAACGTACCCGTAGCTAACCACTTCTCATCCCCACGAGAACCCAACAACACCAAACTCTCACCACCCACCAAACCATTCAAAAAAGACTGTAACTCCTGCTGCTCATCCTCCGGCAAAGTATGCAAAATCGCCAAATGCGACCCAGTGATAGACTCCAAATTATCCAAAATCAACAAATGCCGCTCCGAACGCAACCGCTTAACCAGCATCTTTTGCTGTGCCGACTCATTCATAGCTTGAAACGCCTTATTCTCTGGCAATAATTCCGCAGCCAAAGCCGACAAAATCTGCTGCCGATTCCACGCCTTCACATCATAACCAAAATAAAACACCCGTTCCACAAAATGCGTCGTCTGCCACCATGCCCCCAAATGATGCAACAAAGTCGTTTTACCAGTACCACCCATACCACAAATCAACAAAATATTCCGTTGTGATAACAAACGGTTCTCCACTTCCAACACATCCAAATCTCGCCCCACAAAACCAAATTGAGTTGACGGAGTTTCATAACGCAATGCCTCATTCTGCCAATATGCCACTTCCTCCTCAACAGTCAACTCCCGTAACGGTAAATCAACCACCTGCCTCTGATAAACCACCGGCAACAACCAATCTTCCAAGTTAATCTGTTGATTATGATGAGCAATACGAGTTTTATCATTAAACAAAGCCAAACGTGCCAACCGAAGTGCTGTATTCAACTTAACTTGCTGAAACAAATTTTCATACAAAGTCTGCATAAAGATTTTGGCTGCCGACACCTTCACAGAATAAGCCATCGCCACCACAGTTTGCACTCCACTTTGCATCAAACGACTACCCAAACTCGTCTCACCAACACTACCAACCTGTTTCGCCGACTGACAAGCATTCAACATCACCAACGGAATCCCATGATGAGCTAATAAATTAGATAACTCAGTTGCTTCCAATGGTTCAGCCTGTCCTTGCTTATCACCCTGCAAAAACAAAAATGCTTTCAAACCCTCAAACGGCTGCAAATCCTCCCGCCCAAACCTTGCTTGATAAGAAAACTTAAACTGCTCTACTTTACGACCTGCTTCCAACTTTTCATAATCCAATACCGCACCATGCACATCAAAATGCAACAAATGATAATAACCTTTGCCATATTCATTAGTCACCTGTTCCAACTGCTTGACCAAAGCCTGATAAGTACCGGGCCGTAAAATATCAATCTTAACCGGCAATTTAGCATTTTGCAGCATTTCCACCAAAGGCCGTGAAATAGTGCGATAACCCACATCATGCTTACCATCCGGACGTGCAGTCACCAATAACACATTTAACGTTGCCGACTCCTTCCCTTTCGCCATTGGCTGCGGATGCTGCTCAACAACTGGTTTACGAATCATCGAATCAGGATTATAGGATTTCCATGATTAAAATTATAAACCAATTATATTATTAATGTTTTTGCCTTTATCCTGTAAATCCATTAATCCTGAAAATCCTGATTCAGACAATTAAGAATTAACAGAATTAAAAACTACACCTATTATATATGTTTCTGCCTTTATTCTGAAAATTCTTAAATTCTGTGAATTCTGATTCAGACAAACAATCAGATTTTTGGAAATAAATTTAATGTAGGTGTATAAGTGATAACGTCATACGCCAACCTTATGAAGGTGGATGACGCTCCGCTTATTCACCCTACATTTGCCACATCTTAATTTGCATATAACCAAAAATGACGTGGAAATTTGAAAATTGAGTATAGATATTTTTAAATAAAATTGATGCAACTGCTAGATATGAATTTCGGGAAATACACTTCGTTCCATTCACAAAATAACTGTCAGAACTATGAGAAACGAAATCAAGACACTGTTTGTGTTAACTGGTGTTTTTCCACTGAAGATGCTCGGATAAAACTTAAATCACTTTATCCATCAATACAAGATTGATGGAGTACTAGGAAAAATATCTAAATGCTTCTTAAAAAACTTAATTGCTTTCTTTTTATAACTATCAGGTTGTACAATTTTATAAACCATTTTCTATTTCAGCAAGATGTTCAACCGCACTAACAATTTTGACATCACCATTCTTTATATCATTCAAAGCTTCAAGATATGCCATACCTAGTTCTATTTTTGTAACTCGTCATACCTCTTTTTTTCTAACACTACATATTTAGGTTTTCCTCTAACTGATATTATTGCATCTTTATATTGTGTCAAGACTTCTTTTATAGCATGAACACCTTTTGTTCTCAAGTCATTAGCTACAATTATCATATTTACTAACCTTTAGTGATAAAATTAAAACAGGTCAATCAAAAAATCCCTCATTTGGGATAATAAAAAAAATTTTACATTGAAAGATATACTAATTTAAACCTTAAACAAAAATTAAGCCAGATAGGGTTAGTGCAACAACGTGAAACCGGCCATTATGATATAAACAAACACATAAATTATTGATTGGATTTTTAATTGGCTGAGTTCATCTCGTTCCCAACGTCTTCGTTGGGAATGCCTTTTGCAACGCTCTGCGTTGCGGGACGCAGAGCGTCCCTGCATGAATTCCCAACGAAGACGTTGGGAACTAGAAGCTTTTTATTCAAGTTGTGGTTGATTTTATGGGGATAAGGATGGTAGAATTGTTGGTAAATTAAAAAAACATTATGTCGGAAATATTTTCTACAACATTTTAAGTAAAGGCTTATGAAAAAAATATTAATAATAGTTGTTTGTATCGTTAGTTTGTCGCTAACATTTTATCTTGGCAAGATTAGTAAAAATATTGCAACAGTTGATAATTTTGCTACATCATTGGCAGATTTTAAGCTTGATATTCAACATCTTGAAAAAGAATTAGCCAAAAATGGTATAAAGGTTAGAGATGGTAGAACATTTAATTCTGAAGAGGCTTTTGTTAAGGCAGAAGCTTTACTTAAAAAAGGTGAACTTGTTACGGCTGGTTTATATTTTAATAATGGAATTAGCCAAACTCCCGGTGATTGGGAAAAAATACATCGGTATCAACAAAATATAGTTAAATATTGTCAACAACTAATTATTAATGATGAATATGAAATTGCATTTAATTTGTTGAATGATATGGATGCGTTTATGCGTTCCCAAGCATTACATATTTCAGTTTCCGATATTGATAAATTGCAATTGGTATTGAATAATATTGCTCAATTAAGACAATTAGTTGTTGATAAAATTAATTCTGCTAGTCTGCATGAAGATAATGCAACTGTTACTGCTCTTGTTAAACAGGCTGAACTATTTATTAATAAAGCTAAACTTGAGCCGGTACAATCAGATTTTACTCTGTATTATTTGACTTCGGCAGATTCTATAATTAGCCAATTGGTGTTATCGGCTCCTCAAAAAATAGTAAAATCTCAAGTAACAAAGCTTTCAAAACAATTAAAACAGGCTAAACAGGAAATTGCTAATCGACAATCTGAAGTTGTTTGGAATGAGATTGAAGAGGCATATGCCAAATTGAAGGAAAATAAAAACACAAGAGCAAAAAAAATTAATGAAGCTAAACTCAAAGTAAAACAATTGATAAAATTACAAAAATCGCTTATTGAAAAAAAGGAAGAAATTCAATCTATAGAAACTACAGATAAACCATCAAGGGAATTATTGAAAATAATTGATAAATTAAAACAGGTTAAAATTGAACTTAAACAAGAATCTATAAAAACAAAAATCAATGAAGCCACAAAAAATATAAAAGGATTGACAACATTTCGACAATTTCTTGCTGGAAAGATGAATAGAATTTTGTCTATGGCATTTTTGGAAAAAGTACAGATTCGTGTGCAGGAAGTAAATAATTCTATTGTTAAATGGCAAAAAATACAGTCTCATAGGTATGAACAATGGGCAATTAATCGAATAACTAAATTTTACGATGATTATAGTTATGAATTAGGAATAAATAGTGATGAGGACAAAATGTATCATGGAGTTGTTACTTTACTTGGTAATATAGATATTCGCTATCTTTCTAGTCCAGCACAAACTGCGTACAATGAGGTTTTTCAGAAATTTTATGTTGAACTTCATGATAATCAAAAAATTCCGTTATCAGCAAAAATAACTTTAATGAAGAAAAAAACTCTATCTGATTTTTAGGAGCAACTATGAAATTTTACTTACTTTTTATAATTTTGTTTTCCAATACTGTTTTGGCTAGTATGCAGCCTTATATTAATCCTTTTATTTCTAGTTCACAGGCAAATCATTTTGCAATATCATCAACTACTGGAATTGTTATACCTGTAGAAAATGCTATGACTTATCCAACTTTACAAGCAACAACTTGGGAAATTAAAACTGAACAGGTTGATAGTTCTACAGATTTATTGCTGAAATTACAAACAGGTGAAATGATTGATTCACAGCAGTTGGCAAGTATGATAGCACTTGAAGGAATTAGTGACTTTACTGATACTTTAAGTACAACTGTAGTTAGAAGTTTATTAAAAACTGTCAGCAACAATTCATTAAAACAAATTAACAATAAATTGAGTTCAAAAGTTATAACAAAAGGTGTCAAATCTACCTTCTTAAGACGTATAAGTAGTCGTGCTGGCATGGCTGGTGGTGCTGTTTCAGCTTATGGAGCTTATCTTTTTGGTTATGGAAATTTAAAATCCGCAAATAGAAGTATGGTTGCTAGTACAGTTTCTTACGGTGCATATGCAGTTGGTGGTGCATATTTGGGAGCAACTGCATTGTTACCAGCAGCAACAAGTGTTGCTGGTATGATTGGAGCAACTGCTAGTACTGGTACAGCTATATCTGGACTTTCAGGTGCTGCTTTAACAAATGCTACTTTAGCATGGCTTGGAGGTGGTACATTAGCTTCTGGAGGTGGTGGTATGGCGGCTGGAACAGCTTTGTTAACTACTATAAGTGCAACTGGAATGGGACTCGTGGCGGTTGGAATCGGAGTTGGTGTCACATATTTATATACTCTAAGTGATGCTAAAACTGAACGGAGACGGGTAGCTTATTTGTTGTCTGCTGTTCGGAAAGATTTAAATTAAGATATTTCAGTTTTTACTCGTTTCCAATAACCTTGCTGGGGAATATGTTCTATAGTTTTTCAGATAAATAATTTCACTTAAATCCTACGAGGTTTCCAAAACCTCGCAGGTTTCACATGAATGTATTTTTATGAAAGTCTATAGAATCATTATTCCAAAAACAACCGCCCACTACTTTTAACAGAAATATAGAGGATGCCAAAGGTAATACTCAATATTACAAGGAAAAATAATCATGAACACCAGAAATATTTTATTAGATATTCATGCCCTACCAGAAGTTAAGTTAAAAGCTGAAACTACTTTAACAATCTTCACCTGCTAACTCCAACACAAGATTTATTAACGATTGATTTATATACATTCTACTTTTGGCTATATCATTAATTTTTGGTTTTATTTTTGATATAAGTCCAGCTTGTTTGGCACTTAATAGAATTCCAAGCGAATCAATAACATTAATTCCATTAATTTTAGCAACTTTTCTGCCTTTTTTATCATCAATTAACAACCTATCGGCTGATTTTTGTTTATAAAGTAACATTGCTTCAGTTTCACCAATATCAATATTACTATCTAAATAGATAAAATGACTCATATCTACTTTGCATACCTTTCCAATGAGATAACTTTTAAGTTCTTGTGCTTCTGGTTTATCAGACTTTGTTACCTCTTCGAAAACAGCATTTGGAACTATAACATCATTAAAAAGTTGTTCAAGTAAAATAAGACTATCACAAACTGAAAGTGCTACCAATGCTGAACTATCTGCAATTAAAATCATTATGATTTGATACTTCTATTTCTCCAAGTAACTCTTCTTTTGTTATATCTATTACTGGTATTCGTTCTTTTTTGCAACATGTTATAAAATCATAAATATCTAAATCAGCAAGTTCTGCTGCTTTGGAAAGTGTTACTCTGGATGTTTTAAATAACCTAAGAGCATAAGATAAACACATTTCTTGTTTAACCTTTTTTTCTACTTGCATGGCCATAAAATCATTAGGTAAATCTATTGCTATTTGCATATTTTTTCCTATATATTACCATTAATTTTTTACAGGATAACACGAGTATAATGATATTCAATCTGGTTTAAATATCTTTGTTGGAAACAATTTATATTTGGGTAGTCCTGTAATATGTAGTGTTAAACCTACTAGGTTTTTGAAACCTAATAGGTTTTTTGAAGCTATCACTACTTTCTATAGGACTACCTATATTTTATCATAAAAAGATTAATCAAAACTCCAACTTTAACTAGATTAATTCAATTGGTTTGAGATTGAACAATTTATAGTCAAAATTGAAAATAGTTAAAGTTTAGTGATAAAATAATAGCTGCTTAAAAAAATTAATAAAATAAAACAACTTGGTTTAACTCAATGAAGTAAAAAACCATATATTACTTTTAATTATTCACAACAAAAAAAAATGACTACTCCTCAAAATATAAAACCTGCTGAAGACGCTCAATTAGAACAAATTGGAATTGTCTCCACAATCGTAGAAGGCCAACAACCTATAACGGTTCGTTCCATTGATGGAACAACAAGAGAACTGGTTGCTGATGAACCTATTTATTTATATGACGTTATATTAACTACAGATAATAGTTATATAAAAATCATCTTAGATGACGACACCGTATTTAAACTTGGCCCCAATTCCGAAGCTAGTTTAGACAAATATCTTTATGACCCAGATGCTTCCAGTGGAGAATTTGAAGCATTTGTATCAACCGGTTCATTTCATTACATAAGTGGCAAAATAAGTGGCGATAATCAAGGACAGCACACTTTAATCAAAACTCCTTCTGCTCAAATAGGTATTCGAGGCAGCGAAATAACCGCAGAAATAGCCGAAGATGGTTCAACCACAATTTTACACATGGCAGGATTAGTAACCATTATTTCCAATTACACACAAAGCGAAGTTCTGGTTTATGAACGTGGTACATCAATATACATTCCCAATGAAAATACCAGCCATACCGTAGACCAAATTTCAGAAGAGCAACTTCAAATCCATACTCAAGAATGGCAAATGGATACCTATAACACTCTTGAGATTGAATCAAATACTCCAGAATACATAAATA
Organism: Candidatus Halobeggiatoa sp. HSG11; assembly: GCA_030378105.1. Taxonomy (GTDB): domain Bacteria; phylum Pseudomonadota; class Gammaproteobacteria; order Beggiatoales; family Beggiatoaceae; genus DRQV01. Next base: position 23,310 of record JAUCGL010000006.1, read on the forward strand.
CTTCTACTTCAGAATATAAAACAGATCAACATGATGAGCAACCTGAAATAGAAGAATCAGCAGATAATGATAACAACCAATACTTTCCGGTTAGAACCGATATTCATGATTTTAATGAACCATTAGACAAACCACCAACAGAAGATGTAGCTATTAACAAAAGTGAATTATTTAAAATTCATAGCGAAATAAGAGAAGCTGGATTTGAAGAACATGTTAAACATAAAGTTCCATCTGAGCAACACACCAAAATAGCTCTTGGGGATGAAGATGAGATACATGTTCCTGACAAACCTGAATTTCCTCCAAAAACTCCTGATGAGCCAACAGAACCAACAGAACCAACAGAACCACCTCCTGTTGAAACTATTGCTAGAGATGATGCTTTTGATATGGGAAATAACGATACCATAACAATTGCCAAGCAAGATTTATTGAGCAATGATAAATATGCAGAAACTGATTCATTTAGTATTCTTAACACTATCAATGGTATAGTTACAATAGATGCAGATAATATTACCTTTACCAGAGATACTCAATTTAGTGGTATTACAGAAAATGGTTTTGATTATAGCATTGGAAAAGAGATTGCTCATGTTAGTATAACTGGTAATTTATCCCCAATAGCTGTTACGGATAAAGTAATAACATTAGAGAATCAACCTATAATTTTTAACTTCAATGACTTATTAGGTAATGATTTTGATCCTAATCCAACCGACAGTATAAACATAACCGGGATAGATAATCCTTCCAATGGAACAATTCAACTAACAAACAATGCTTTAATATTCACTCCAATAAATGCTGGCAATGCAAGTTTTGAATATACCATTACCGATGATCATGGAGCTAATACAATTGGGCTGGTTAAAATTGAAGTGCTTGAAACATCGAAACCAAAGAATGATACATTTAACACGATAGTCACCGAGCCATTACCAATCACACTTGAATCCTTACTCAGCAATGATAACAATGATAATTTTACAATTATTGATGCAAAAATTATCGAAAATGGTAGTCTGGAATATGATGGTAATATTATATTTGTCCCAGATAAAGTTGGAACAGCTAAATTTGAATATACTGTCCAAGATAGTGATGGAGTGACTAACACAGCTATAGTTACTATCACCGTAGAAGGTTTTGCAGTTGACGACATATTGGGAACAATTCCTAAAAACCTAACCACTGGTTTTAATAATTTGTTGAATAATGATACCGGCCCAGAACCAATGACTATAACAGCAGTTGATAATGCTGAAAATGGTACTGTTATTTTATTAGAAGATAATATCGTGAAATTCACTCCAACTGATAATTTTGTTGGTGAAGCTAGTTTTGAATATACTGTATCTACGTCTGACGGATATATTGATACAGCAACAGCAACATTAACGGTAGAAAACTCACCACCAGTTGATAATACACCACCAGAAATTAATTGGAGTACTGAACCACTTACATTTAATGTATCAGAGCAAGCCAAGCATATAGGAGAAGTCAGCGTTATTGATGATGATTCAATAGACTTTGCCGGCGGTATATTAAAAGCAGCAATTACTCAAAATCGCACAGCTAATGATATTTTGAAAATTGAAGATTTTGGGGCAATAAAAGTATCTGGTAATACAAGTGGCAATATCTATCACAATGAAGTTAAAATTGGTGATTTTATTACTGATTTTATAAGCGGAACTTTGTTGATTAGTCTTAATGAAGCAGCAAATGCCAATAATACTGGCCCTCTTATCCAAGCCATTACATATCAAAATATATCTCAGGAACCTGAAGGAGAAAATCGCACATTAACAATATCATTGAGCGATGGCGATAGTTATTCCGAAACAACTGTTAGTAGAGAAATCCAAATAACTACTGAAAACATTGCCCCAGTTGCAAATCACGATCCTGATATTGAAGCCCAATTCAACGCTTATACCACGATTCCAGTTATTAATTTATCAGAAAACCCAGTTCCTGATTTATTAGGAAATGATATTGACGCTAATCCAACTGATATTATAAGAATTTTAGAAGACTCCATCACTCCAGAAACAGAAAACATAATAAACATAGAGTTGGTTGGTAATGAAATACAGCTATTTATTGACGCATTAAAAAGTGACGAACCTACCGAATCAGCAAAATTTAGTTATAAAATTACTGATGGACAAGATAGTAGTGAAAAAGCCACTGTAACGGTCAACCCCAACAATGTTATAAATGTTGATGAACCCACTACTGACGGAGTTGACATAATATTGGGAGGGCAAGGTGGTGATGTCTTTAATCCAAGTGATGGAGCAGATATTTTATTCGGTAAAGGTGGTGACGATACGTTTAACTTAAATTCCAATATTGCTGGACTTCATATAAAGGGCGGCGAAGGTGATGATAAAATAAGTTTGAATGGAATCGAAAATCATACTTTAAATTTAGTCCAAAACCGTAGTTTGCCTGAGTCTTCACAATTAAAATTAGATGGTGTGGATATAATTGATATAACTGGTAAAAATAACCAACTGCATTTACAAATTAAGGATGTGTTGAAAATAACCGATGGAGAAGATAGTGGTAAATTAACGATTGATGGTGGGGCTAGTAATATAGTCAATTCTCTTGGACAAGGTTGGAAGCTAAGTCCAAGTAGTATTGATGGTTATAATGTTTATACAAGTGATGCTGCCCAATTATTGGTTCACGTTGACATTAATAACCAATTTATTTCTTAAACTGAGAGCTGATAGGTTTTGGAAACCTGTCAGGTCTGTTATATTAAACAAATTTTAAAACTTAGTAATTTATGAATCAATTTCCATATCCATTCAAACGAATAGGTATAATAGGTGGTGGCCAATTGGCCCAAATGTCTGCTCAAGTTGCTAAAACAATGGGTTTTTATGTGACTATATTAGACCAGGTTACTCAATGTCCGGCTAGTAGTATTGCTGATGCTCAAATTGTTGGTGACTTATATGATCCAGAGAAAATAAGGGCTTTAGCAAATGTAAGTGATGTATTGACTTATGATATTGAACATATTGATATTAAAACTCTGCAAGAGCTAGATAGTGAAGGTCATGCGATTTATCCTTCTCCTAAAGTGTTAGAAATAATTCAAGATAAACTTAAGCAAAAACAATTATTTGAGCAACATAATATTCCTACCGCTAAATTTGAAGCAGTTAATAAATTAACTTCTGAATATCTTTCCAAATTACCGATTGTGCAGAAAGCTCGAATGGGAGGTTATGATGGTAAGGGTGTTGTAGTGTTAAAAGATAACATAAACAATGCTTTATCAACTCCATCCATAATTGAAGAATTGATTGATTTTGATAAAGAATTAGCAATTATCATAGCTCGTAGTATTGATGGAACAACCGCTTGTTATCCAGTTGTAGAAATGGTTTTTGATGATAAAACAAATATTTGTGATATTGTTGCGGCTCCAGCTAAAGTTGATTCCAGTATAGAACAGCAAGCTCGTCAAGTTGCATTACAAGCAATAGAAGCTCTTGACGGAGTTGGTATTTTTGGCGTTGAAATGTTTCTTACCAAAGATGGACAGGTATTGGTTAATGAAATTGCCCCTAGACCACATAATTCTGGTCATTACACAATAGAAGCTTGTATTACCAGTCAATTTGAGCAGTTAATAAGAATTATAAGTGATTTACCACTTGGAAGTACTGATTTGCTTAAACCGGTTGTCATGCTTAATTTGTTAGGGGAAGCTGGTTATTGTGGACAACCAATATTAATAGGTTTACCTGAAGCATTAGCCATATCTGGTTTAAGCTTACATTGGTACGACAAAGAAACTACTCGGCCATCAAGGAAAATGGGACATATAACGATACTAGATGATAATTTAGATGCTGCAATTACCAAAGTTGAATTAGTAAAAAATATCTTAACAATCAAAGGTAAAGAAACTGTATGAAAGTTGGAATAATAATGGGAAGTGATTCTGATTTACCGGTTATGACTGAAGCTGGTAATATTTTAACCCAATTAGCAGTTAATCATGAATTAACTATTGTCTCCGCTCATAGAACTCCAGAACGATTATTTAACTACGCTAAGGAAGCTGAAAATAGAGGTTTAGAAGTAATAATTGCCGGAGCTGGCGGTGCTGCTCATTTACCGGGTATGGTAGCTGCTATCACAGTTTTGCCAGTTATTGGTGTGCCAGTCAAAACGTCAACTTTACAAGGGCTTGATTCTCTGTTATCAATTGTACAAATGCCGGGTGGAGTTCCAGTCGCCACTGTTGCAATCAATAATGCTAAAAATGCTGGTATTCTTGCAGCTCAAATAATTGGAATAAAAGATTCTAAGATAAGAGATAATGTTAGAAAATATAAAACTGATTTAGAAGCTATGGTTATTAAAAAAGCTGAACATTTAGAAGAAAATACCAAATAAATTCTCATTTTTCCCAACTTAAATTAAGTATTTAAAAAACTACTTTCTGATTTTCTTATTTTAATAGTATGGAATAAGTCTGGGCAAATTCTGCGATGATGTAGATTTATGGATTTATAGCAGTTATTAATTATTAATTAAATTCTACAAAAATATCAATTATTTATTTTGTATTACTATAATCTATTTAATCGGGAAATGCTATAAGTTCCTTTTTCGCTGTGAGACATGGAGAGGCGAAACCGAATGAATCTCTGTGAAACTCCTTAAAATGTTTTCAGTTGTTTCTGAATCAATAAATATATCGAAAATATACTCAATATTCCTATTTTCAAAAATATTCTAAGCATCATGATAAACCAACCTAAAAAGGTATAAGTATTTTCATGGATAAAATTCTTGCTGGTTCCTTCTATTATAATTTGTATTATTGATTTTTTAATTCTATCAATAATGCTACATAGTGATTGCAGCTCTGACTCATCATTATTTTTTTCACAATCATTATTTGTAGAAGAGTTAGTAGGAATTCCCTTGACAATTTTATTAATAATATTAGAACATTGTTGTTCCGAATTGTCGTTATTTTTACAATTGTTATTTGAAGAAGGATTAGGATTTGGTTCCTCATTATTATCTTGATTTGAGGGAGAATTAGAATCCAATTCCTTATTGTTATCCTTGTTTGGAGAAGGGTTAGGCTTTATTTTATTATCATCACTATCTTTGCTCAAATTAGATTCATTAGGTATATTTTCTACTATAAGAATATTATCATTATACAGAAAATCCATAGCAAATAATGATGAACAAAAGATTATCATATTTATAATGAAAAATGATTTATACATTATCTTATTTCCTAATCATTGTACAAACCAACGTCGAATAATTTCAATTTGAAAACGATAGCCAGTTGGTGTTAATTCAATTAATTCACTCTGAATCAAATTTTCTAAAGAATTCTCTAGTTCTTGAAATTTCTTAGATAATTTTTCTTTATTAATTATTATTCCTTTTCCTTGAGATGCTATAAATTGCAATATATCCCTTTCAATACGTGAACGTTCAGCAATATGACTAAAATAATTTCTTCCACTTTTTAAGGCATTAAGTATGGCAATATCAACATCTTCTTTAGTTATCAAATGTTGCTTATTAACTTCTTGACTATTTTTTAGTAAAATTATTTCTTTGCATAATAATTGTAATAGGGCAGGATGACAATGAGTTAGATATAAAATATATTTGATAGCATCTGGCTTATATTCGATTGATGTTGGTTTTTTTATTAACTGTATTGCCTCACTTTCTTTTAAATAACTTAAATAAACAGATTCAGCATTAATAAAATAGCTATTCCAATCTGGAAATACATCTAGTTGATGTAAACCAGCAAATATAATTTTAAAACGCAAACGATGTTGAATAATATGTCTAAACATACTTAATATTGAACGTCTATCTAAATTGCCTCTCTCAAAACTTTCTTCTAGTGTTTCAAATTCATCAAAAGTTATTAATAAAGTATGCTCTTCAATACTGTCTTCAACTTTATTCAACCATTCATCAAATACTATAAAAGGATCATCTTGTAATTCTTTACGTTCAAGAACCGGTAATGTTAATTTACCATGTGCAGCTTTAATCAATGCATAGCTTAAACTATAAAAAAAACTACTATGATTAGCCGCTAATGAAACTGGACCTTGGAAATCAACAAATAGTGATATATAGTTATTCGGCAATAATTCATTAAAAAAGTTAAGTAATGAAGTCTTGCCCATTCTTCGTTGTCCGTACAACAAAATAGGTGGATTACGTTGTTCGCTTAATAAAACTTCTATACGGGCAATAATATCTTTACGACCAACAAATAATTCCTTATTCAAAGTTGTTAAAGGAACACCAGTTATATAAGGATTAGGAATCTTTTCATCTACAGTACTAACTGCAACTTGAAGACTAGCATGATGAATTGCTTGTTTTAGAGTATCAGTGTTTTCTAATTTTTTAAAAAGGTTAGTGAGATTTATTAGTATTTTTTTAAACATTTGTTGAAAATTTTTAGTGGATATTATTGGATAGTTTTCTATTATGTTAGGCCACCAACATTGCGATAAACCTAATAGTATTGTAACAATACTTAATAAAAATACAGAATTATAAGGATATAGGTACATAAAACAAACAACATATATACCACAACTTCCTAGAAAACCAGATATGATTCCAGTATGTAAATTAAAAATTTTTTTTGTTAGTAAATAAGGTAAAGCGAACATTAATGAAAAAATAATTCCATTGAGAAATCCGCCTATAAAAGATTTAAACAAGAGATGTGACGTATGTATAAAATCAAATAATATTGTAGTTCCAAATATTGCAGTTATTATGCTTGCCAAATACCAATTACGAGTTGACCAGCCAACTAGCAACCATATACCTAAAAATAAACCAATATACAATATTTTCAAATCATCTAAGGTAATTGGTAATAAGTCAAACACAAAAAAAGATAATATAACAATTAAAGACAATAATGAACAAATAATTAATACTACTATTCCAGCTAATAAAAAATTAATTTTTAGATTTGAATGTCTTTTGCCGATAGTTAGTAACACACTGCTGGCAACACTCACAGCAAATACTCCTGCTAAAATAGCCATTTTATACCAATTATCACTATCTATATCCATCCAAAACAAACAACCAATTAATAATCCACTTATAACGATAGCAACGTAACTAAAAGCAACAGATATAATAATTCCACTAACAAATCCACCTATAAAACTTAATGTTGTTACATAAACCATGCTGCGTAACATATAGTCTTGATAACCAAATAGCCATAATGACAACCCAGATATAATCCCAATAAAAATAGGTCCTACAAAATACATAACTCCCAGTAAATGCAATAAAATAGGATGTTGCCATTGTTCAAAACTTAGTTTGGATAAAGCAAAATCGGGAGATAAATTTGGTTCAATCTGTCCAATTACATTTTTCCAATGTAATGGTTTAAAAATTAACCAAAGAAAGATTTGTACAGACGCTAGAAAAGAACTTCTACTTAAATTCATAGAGATAAACGTTTTATCTGTTTTAAGCCAATTTCTTTCCAATCATCTTTGTAATCAAATCTTACCTTACAAAAAATTTGTAATAATGCAGGCCAACGTTGGCCTTTTTCTAATATCCATTCTTTATCAGATTGAGAAAAAGGAACGTAATTTAAGAATTCTTGTGCTTCATTTTCTGTCAAAGGTTCTAACTTAATATCCTCATATATGTTGAATGCTGGTGAAGTTTTACCAATTTCTTCTGCCCATTTATTCAAATCTTCTATCGGAATATTAGACGTTATACAAAAGCCCAAATTACTATTTTTATTACCAAGATAGCGAATATACTGCCAAAATCTTTTATCTAATTCAGATATTTCTAAACCAAATTCAATGTTATCCATTAAGATTATTGTTGGTCTATTTAAACTGTTATTAAGCGTTTCTGTTAAATCATCCAAATCTTTGGTATTACTATGCAAATTTAATTCTTTCAATACATAACGTAAAAAACCTTCCAAACTATGTACGGCTATATTTTCAAAATCAACAGACATGAAATTATATTTCTGTTCAAGCCAATTATTACGTTGTTCCTTCCGTAAATCATTACAATTATGAATTAACCTTAAGTAATTTAATAGTGATGTCTTTCCACTACCTTCAGGTCCAGTTATAGCAACATGTTCTAAAGGAAGTTCTTGCCAATTACTAAAAATTCTTTCCAAAATATCTTCACGTCCAAAGAATTGTTTTGGATGAGTGATTGGACCAGTTATAGGAATTATTTTGTGTTGGGGTAATTCTTCAATCGTTTTTGAGCTTTTACGTTCTGAACTTTTCAAATGCAGTTTTTTTTCTTGCCGCGTAACTACTATTGCAGTTACTATAACAGCAATAATCGTGATTAAACTAACAATAATAGTTGCTATTGTTTCATAACTCATAACTTAATACTCCGATAATAACGTACAACATCCGCCAAAAATAACAGAACATTCAAAAATAAGAATTGATCTATTAACTATTATTGTTTTAGTTTCTAATTGCATATCTGAAAGTGGAATTGCTGAAATATCAACAAAATAAGCAGTGGCTAATGTTAAAATCATCACTGTAAACCCACCAATAATGGCTTTTAATATTCTAAGTTTTGAACCCGAAACAAATAGTTCTCCAATAGCAGCAGTACAGATGGCTGTTGCAATAAGAAGTAACTCTCCACGAGATATTAATTGACTAAAAGAATTTAGTTGTCCTCTTACTTCAAAACTAAGTGCATTAAATACAATAGGAAGTAATGCCATTAAAACACTAAATAATAGCCAACGTATTGTTTTGTCTGTTCCTTTCTTTAGAGGAGAACTAGGAACATTTTGATATATTTCCATACTTTTTAATCCTACTATACAAGTCAAAAACAACTGAAAGAATATTCCCAACGAAAATGTTGGGAATCAGGAAATTCGGACATTAACAAATGTTTGCTTTAATCATCCATTTTATTGAAAAAATTGGTCAATTTTATAAACCATCTTTTCTTCCAAATTAAAATAATTAGACCAAGAAAAAATACTAAAAGAACTAAATAAGCTACTGTTTTATAAACGCAAGGAATCTCAATAACCCATAAAATACTACAAGATTTATCTGGAATAACATGCTGAACAATTGTTTTTCCACTTTGAGGAAATATACCATCACCTGTTTTTTCAGGTTTAGTTTCTTTTTTAGACTTATTATCGTCTTTTTGATTTATAACTTCACTCCCATCATTAGGAGACATGTTTGTACCATCTTTTACATGTGTACCACCTGCTTTAGTCCCTTTTGTATCTACACTATCATGATTATCAGCAAATACAAGAGGGTTACAACATAAAACTACTACAATCACAAGCAATTTCCTACAGAGCATATTTTTTCCTTATTTTTTAACAATCCAACGTCTAATCATCTCAATTTGAAAGCGATAATCACCAGTTGAAGTTTGTTCGATTAATCCAGATTTTTCTAAATTTATCAAATTCTCTTCTTGCTTACATTGTTCTAATAATGTTTCTTTATTAAGAGTGATATTTTCTGCTAAAACACGCAATGTATTCTGTTCTATTGAAGAACGGTTAACAACATAACTAAAAAAGTTTGTTCCAGTTTTTAAGGCATTAGGTATCGCTACATCAACATCACTCTTTTGTACATTATATCGATAATGCAAAGTCTGAGAATTTTTAAGGATTATAATTTCTTTACAAAGTAATTGCAACAAAGCAGGATGATGTCTTGTTAAATATAATACATACTCTATGGCTTCTTCTGTATAACTTATTTGTATTGACTTTTCAATTAATTGCCTTGCTTCTTCCTGTTCTAAATAACTAAGATATACAGATTCAGCATTGATAAAATAATTATCCCATTCAGAAAATACAGTTAATTGATGTAAACCAGCAAATACAATCTTGAAATATATGCGATTTTGAATTATATCTCTAAATATACTTAACACAAAATCCCTATTTATATTTCCTTTCTGAAAACTATCTTCCAAAGCTTCAAACTCATCAAAAACTAAAACGATACTATTTTTTATAACAGTTTCAACTTCATCTAACCATTCATCAAATGTTGTAGAAGGATCATCTTGAAAATCTTCACGTTTAACTTTAGGTAAATCTATTTTTTGGTCACGAGCAGAATTTCCTAAGGCACGTGCTACATTATAAAAAAAATTACCATGATTGGCAGACAAAGCAATTGGCCCTTGAAAACTAATTCGTAATGATTTGTAATTTTTTGGCAATAATGCCGGTAAAAAATTCAACAATGAAGATTTACCAATTCTTCTTTGTCCATAAAGTAAAATTGGAGGACTTGGTTGATTTTTTAATAAAAGTTCCAATCTTTTTACAATTTCAATGCGACCTACGAACAAATTTTTATTATATTTTATACTTAGAGGAACACCAGTTATATACGGATTATCAATCTTTTGGGCTGGCTCTTCTATTTTAACAATCTGTTCCGCAGAACTATCTATTTTAACAATATCTTTATCAGAAGTATTAGTAGTAATTGCAAGTTCTAAACTAATTCCATGAAACCATTGTTTTAGTTCTTTAACATTTTGCTTAAGATTATTTTTTTCTAACATAATAAATAAATAAGTAATTTTATTAAATTGTTTTTTTATAGAATTTATGGATATGGTATAAAACCACCATTGGTGAGAAAGTCCTAAAAACATCGCTGTAATGCTTAGTGGAATAATTGATAGATCGGAACTTGAAGCTATAAAAAAATATACGTACATACCACAACTTCCTAATAAACCAGCTATTATTCCTACTTGTACGTTAAAAATATATTTTGCTAATAAATAAGGTAATGCAAAAGCCAAAGAAAATACAAAGCTATTAAATACACTGCCTATCACCGGATTCCATAATGGATTCCTTTCATCTGGAACACTGAACAATATTGCTATTACAATTCCAGATACAACAGAAATTGTCCCAGAAAAAGACCAGCTACGAGTCGCCCAGAAAAAAATTAGCCAAATGCCAAAAGTAATACCAATTAATTGAGATTGCCATTTTTTATCAAAATAATCTTCAAATAAAAAATAAGAACTAGCTGCGGATAAGTATATTATAAGGCCAACTATAGAAGCAGCTAAAATTGCTATAAGAGATAGAAAGATACTAGTTTTTGAACTTAATTTATTTTTATCTGTATTTAATTTAAGTAATATGCTACTAGCAATACTAACGGAGAAAATAGCAACTAAAATAGCAGATTTATACCATAACAAATCTTCAGCTATTAAAAAAGTTGTTCCGATTAAAAGTCCGCCTATAGTGATAATGATATAGCTAAATGCAACAGAAATAGTGATACCACTAACAATGCCACCTAAAATTCCTAAAACTATTACATAAATCATTCCTCGCACAAGAGTATTATTATAATTGATTTCATAATGTAAAGCTAGATTGAACCCGGATAAAAATAACACTACTATTGTTCCAATAAATAGTGGAGCAAATACATATATTAATCTCAATAAATATAATAGAGTAGGGTTTTTCCAATGTTTGGAGTTTAAATTAGACAAAGCAAAATCTTGAACTAATATAGAGTCAATTTTACTTACCATTTCTTTCCAAATATCCGGATAAAATAGTAACCACATAAATAACTGTATATTAGCTAATAAAGGATTTTTACTTAAGCTTGTATTCAACATATTATTCAATATTCAGATAAGATTTTATTCTTTCTAATCCGAATTCTTTCCAATTTTCATTATATTCTAATTTTGCCTTACAGAGAATTTGTAATGCTACTGGCCAACATCGACTTTCCTTCAATATCCATTCCAATTCTTCTTTAGAAAGAGGAACATTATTTAAAAGTTCTTTAGCTTCATTGTCCGTAAAAGTATCTAATTTTATTTCATTAAATATATTATCTGCTGGAGAAACTTTACCAATATCTTTAGTCCATCGATTCAAATCGATAAGTGGTAGACTAGAAGTTATACAAAATCCTAAGTTGGAATTGTTGTCACCAAGATAACGTATGTACTGCCAAAATCTTCTATCTAATTCAGATATTTCTAAGCCTGATTTAATATTATCCATTAAAATTATTGTTGGCTCATTCAAATTATAGCTCAATATTCCAGTTAAATCATTCAAATCTTTGGTATCATTTGGCAAATTTAATTCCATAAGTACATGGCGTAAAAAACCTTCTAAACTTTGTACAGCTATATTCTCAAAATCTACCAACACCCAATTATATTCCTGTTTTAACCAATTACAACGCTGTCCATCACGTAAATCACTGCAACTATGAATTGATTTCAAATAATTCAATAACGATGTCTTGCCACTGCCTTCTGGTCCAATTATCGCAACATGTTCTAAAGGAAGCTGTTGCCAATTATTAAAAATCCTTTCCAAAACATCTTCTCGCCCAAAAAATTGTTTTGGATGCGTTATCGATCCAGTTATAGGAACAATTTTCTGTTGGAATTCAGGTAGCTGTTCAATTCCTGCTGCTTTAAAAAACTCTTTACTCTCCTGCTCTGTCAAACGTAGTATCTTTACACATTTTCGTACTTTATCATGACTTTGAAAACCAGGTATAGTACCATTTTTCCAATTACCAATTGTTGCCCTTGTAACATCTATTTCACAAGCTAAAGCAGCATTAGGAATACGAATACGTCCCATATATTTAAATAATAAATCTTTAAAGTCATTATTATTGTGCATATTTTTTACCTATTCAAATTGATTTGACAGATTGTCAAGCGATAATAAGGGTGTTATACATATTGTATATTTACAGTTAAGAATATAGGAATTATTAATGGATTTTAATATAAATATCAAGCATTCAATTGGAATAAACTATAAACATATTTTTATACTTCAGTTTCCAATGAATAAATAGACGTCTTTCTTAAAGAGGTGTGTTTTGATTGAAAATATTAATCAATTATGTTACAAATTTTCGTTGTGTTAAAGCAATTTATTGAGGTAAATATACAGATTCTGGTTTATACTTTTTCAGATAAATAATTTCACTTAAAACCTACGAGGTTTCCAAAATCTCGCAGGTTTCACACGAATGTATTTTTATGAATGTCTATAACATGGATAATAAGTTGCTACTCTTGTTAACTTGAGATGTTGCTCTATGTTAAGGAAAGATGTTTAATATCTTCTAACTCTAAAAAAGTAGTATTATTAAGCTAAGGAATATTTATCTTTTAAATATTTTTCTAATTCATCCAACAATTCGATTTGTTGCTCATCTAAATTTGCTCCTGCAATCAATTTATCAATTTGAGCCAGTGCATTTTTTGGAGTAGTACGTTTATCATTTTTATAATCCCGTAATCCATTGTTGATATTTTTTGGATTAACTCGTTGCATATATTCAGCAAAATCTCTAGTCAACATAACTGGCAAGTTATCTGAATAATTACGACATAACAAACGACTAGCTTGTTTACGCATATCAATACCTTCAAATTGTCCAACAATATTGATTTTTCCTTCTATATCGGCTTTATGAAATTGACGACATAATTCTTGATCTTGAGTTGGTAAAAAACCATTTTGATATAACGCTGCATCACAGTCTAAATCTGGAACTTCTGAGTATTTAAATTCACGATGGTATTGAATTATTTTATTGAATAACGTGCTATGTGATTGTAACCAAGCTTGATTTTTCTCAACAACAGCTTGTCTTTTAGCAGTTAAAAAATTATAATGATCGATAAATGGTAGAACAATTCCCGGTTCACCACATTTTTTCCGAATAATATAACTTTTAGTAGCAATATTTTTTGGATTAATATTTTGTAATTCAGTTTGGTCCAAACGTAACCATAAAGTTTGATTTTTATAAGGTATTGAGTTACCAATTAATAAAACTGGTACTTGATATTTATTTTCAACTCCAAAATCTTTATTAATCATTAAACCAATTTTATTACTACAAGCAATACTATGAAAAGATATAGGAATTTTTTCTATTCGCCTAGTATCTTCGGGTTTATCAAAATAACCCTCTAAATAATCCCACATTTTGGTTTCTTTACGCAATTTGCGAGCTAATTCGAGAGTTGCTTCCACATCAACCATAGCATTATGAGCTTGACCAGAAGCTAGTTCATTAAGTTCATTAATTTTCTCTAACTTCATAGTTAGCTTACCATCAATTTTTGGCCATTTAAGCATTTCTGGTTTATACAAATAATACATTATGGTCATAGGTAATAAATCACTACGACGGCAACCGTTTTTATATTGATGAGTATAGGGTGGCAATAAATTACGATGGAAACAAAATCGCAAAAATTCATCATCAAATGTCAGATTGTTATAACCTATACTTGTCGTACCGGGCTGATTCATTAGGCTATGAATTTTTATCATTGCTTCAAACTCGCATAAACCTTGCATGGAATCAGTGATGGAAATTCGGTGAGTGATTGTTGCTTGCGGAGTTGGAATAACGTCTGGACGTAATTTTATAATTATGTTGTGGCGTTCAATTTCATTAAATACAGTGTCAGTACGAATGGCAGCAAATTGTAAAACCTGATCAAATGCCTTATTTAAACCGGTGGTCTCTAAATCGTAAAAAAGATAACTGCTCATAGTTTAACTTGATTTTTTATGTTAACTTATTATAATCTGTATTACATATTTTCAGTTCTGAATATTATGTAGTACCTGAATTGTTAAAATAGCCTAATTATAAATTTATATAAATTACAGTATATATTTGATAGATTTCTATGTGTAATAGCAGTTCATATATTTTCATGTTATTTTAGGTTTTAAAACTTAACTATATTAACAAATAAATCTTTGGATTTTAATATATTTAATATGTTTTGTACAATTATATAACTTAATCCATAGAATTTACACTTAATGTTAATAAATTTTTCAATCATATTTTCCCAAATAGGATAAAATTAAATGCGTTATACTCCTCTTATATGTGGATTATTACTTATCTCATCGCCTGCAATAATGGCCGAAGATGTCGGTGATACCCCAGCAGATGCTAAAAATGTAGGTACTAGAGCTAAGGTAAAGGAAACTTTGGTTTCACCACAAGATATTGATTTTTACTCTTTTAAAATTCGAGAGTCAAGAGAACCACAAGTTGATAATAGCGGTAATATGACTGTAGCTTTTAGTCAAAAATCTCCTCCGGGAATGAATCCTAATTCCGGTTGGAAGTTGGAACTATTTTCTGAAACAGATTTTACTAATGTTTTGTACACAGCTATTTTACCTGAAACCAGTTTAGAGATTGAATTTCAACAAGGATTGTCAACAGGCAACTATTATTACAAAGTATCCTCATTGGATGGTGCTGTTTATCCAACATCAGAATATAGTCTAATCAGTTCTTGGAAAACAGATGAACATTATGAAAAATCACCTAATGACACTCCAGATGATGCCACATTTCTTAGGGCTAATGAAACTTATATGGGTAATTTGTCATCTGCAATTGATGTTGACTATTTCCATTTTAATTTAGAAACTGCCGATACAGTGACTATAACATTAAATCAAGATGTGCCGGGAATTCATTCTAATGCTGGTTGGCAATTTGGTTTATTAAGTCAAGGTTTAGTTGTCGATATGCCTTCGACTAGTCAAGCAAGTAATCCATTACAAGTTGAATTAGGAGCTGGAATCCATTATCTATTTGTTAAATCTATGCCAACAGATAATTTACAAGCCATACCAGTTGGAAGAACCTATAAAATAAAAGTGGCTGCTCAAAATGCTACACCGCCACAGTCGAGTGATGCATGTCCTTTTATCTTTATCTATGCCCAAAATCCAGCAACTCAACATTGGGCAACTTTTCCAACCCCTTGCGATGTGCCAGTTGGTTGGACAACTCAAACAGAAATACCCAATTCAGCTAAAGTTTGTCCATCTAGTAACTCTAGTTATAAATGGCCTTCTGAAAGAGATGGTGTTAAAAGTCCGGGTAAATTAGTAGTTCCTTATTTAGAATTTGAAGATTTAGATGGTGGGGAATATATGTTTCGAGTTGAGTTAAATCAAGAAGGAGAAATAACTCCAACAACAACTGCGGCAGATTTTCGGTTTAATGTTGGAGCTATTAAGTTAGTTCGTACAATTAAAAAACCTGATGTAATAATACCAGATAATGCTGCTGAATTAGTAGAAAATTTATCAGGTAATGTAGATATATCGGTTGCTGCACAGTAAATTTACTGATTTTATAATGGGTTTTATTGATGTAAATTCAGTACCAATAAAATCCGTTATAATTAAACATATTCATTCCCAAGATGAAAAATTTCCTTCATTTGCCAGTTTATTCATTGCCAAATCTAACTTCTGCATGTAATGTTTTTTATCCGCTTCCCATCGAAGAGGTTCACCAACAAATACATCACAAAAAAATGGTACTAAAATTGTTTCGCCTTTAGGAAGGGATTTACCTAAACCATGTAAAAAAATAGGTGTTATTGGTACATCAGCACTGTTTTTAGCTAAACGAGCAATACCATTCTTAAAATGATTCATCTGTTCTGGCTGTCCTCTAGTTCCTTCCGGAAATAAAATCAATATTTTTCCTTGTGACAATGCAGTATAAGCATCTGCAAATGGGTCAGAATGAGCTTGCACTTTTCTGGCTAAAGGAACAATGCCAATTATACTTAAAGCAAACCAAGCTAATAAACGATTACTTAAAAAATAATCTGCCGCTGCAACAGGATGAATTTGTGGCAATTGTTTAAGTTGAAAAAGACTCATTAAAACTAAAGTATCAAGATGGCTATTATGATTAGCAACCAATATTGCCGGTCCATTCTTAGGTAAAAGTTCAATATGACGAATATTAAGACCGATTATAATTAAGGTCAAAGGGCGTACGATTAATCCAAAAAATAGCCAACGTAAAATGCGATTAAACATATGAATAACTAATTGGTTTCAGTTTTTAATTATGGGTATAACAATCCTAATAATTTATGAAATAAAATTCTGTTAATCCTGTTCAAAAATAGCCTATATAGCAATTCTTAATTATGAATGCTTAATTCTTAATTAAAATCTATAAAAATATCAGATTCTTACTTAATATAACTGTGGTCTATTTAATTGGGAAATGCTATAATACATCTTGTTCCCCCCAGCTTTTAAAGTAGTGGGAATTGAATTAATTTGTTAAAATCAGGATTTGCAGGATTAAAAAACTAGGACTTAACGCTTTGACAAAAGTTAAAAAGTATGAATTCAATATGGTAAGTAGATCGGATAAACGACAGCGTTATCCAACAACTATTGAATGTCGGGTTACGTTATTTCACTATGTTAAATAATCTAACCCGACCTACATTTAGTTATTAAATTAACTATACCACTGTTACATTTTCAATTATTACATCAGTAACTGGTACATCCTGATGAGGAGCAACATTAGTTGTTGATACCTTTTTAATTTTATCAACTACATCCATACCTTCTACAACCTCACCAAATACACAATATCCCCAACCCTGTGGTGTTTTCGTAGTGTGATTTAAAAAAATGTTGTCACTAGTATTAATAAAAAATTGAGAGGAAGCAGAATGTGGGTCTGGAGTACGAGCCATTGCAATAGAACCATTAGTATTGCTCAAACCATTATCGGCTTCATTTTCAACCGGAGGGCTAGTTTCCTTTTCCTGCATTCCTGGCTCCATACCACCGCCTTGAATCATAAAATTTTCAATGACTCTATGAAATATAGTGCCATTGTAAAATCCAGCATTAACATAGTCCAAGAAATTATCGACAGTTTTTGGAGCTTTATCAGAATTTAATTGTATTAAAATATCACCATGATTGGTTTGCATTTTAACTTGCATAGAGATTCCTTATTGAGATTGAATAAGATTGTTACACTGAAAAGAAGTTTTATTTAATATGGAAATGGGTCTGGTATATCCGGTTGAGATGGAGTATCAGGAGCTAATATAGATGCCGTTTTAGGACTTTCTGGAACTTTTTCTTGGGCAATGGGTAATATTTTATCAATAGGTATTTTTTCGGCTGTTAATTCTAGCATGGGAAAATGTGCATCAAAAATTGCTAATTTTATCTTAGGAGGTGGAGAAACATCAGGTTCAATTACGTCTATTGTTGAAAGTTCAGCAATATCTTCCATTCCTACCTTAGGAGGAGGTAGAGAAATATCAGGCTCAATTACGTCTATTGTTGAAAGTTCAACAATATTTTCATCAACACTATCTTCACTGTCAGCAATATCCTCTGTATCAATTTCTTTGGTATCTAAAATATCTATTATATCAACATTTTCAACTATTTCTTCTTCATCACCCTCATCAATAGTCTCCTCAATTTTTTCATCTAAACCTTCTTCAGATGGAATTTCAGAGACTGAAGAAATCTCGGTATCTACCGGTGATTCTATTGCACTATTAACGTCTTTAACAACAACCACCTCAATAATAACCGGAGTCTGTGGAACATTTTTCCTTAATTGTCCTTTAGCACCAGTTTTAAGAGATTGAATTTTTTCGACTACATCAATACCTTCAATAACTTTTCCAAATACTGTATATCCCATTTCCTCCATTATATCATTATAGTTAAGGGAAGCATTATCTTTAACATTGATAAAAAATTGAGAAGTAGCTGAATCTGGATCACGGTAACTACGTGCCATTGCAATAGTTCCATATGAATTCTCTAAACCATTATCACTTTCATTAATAATTGGCTCATAGGTTGGTTTCTTTTTCTTATAATTTTTAGTATATCCACCACCTTGGATAATATATTTTTTAATCACTCGATGAAAAATAGTGTCATCATAAAAATTATTATTGGCATATTTAAGAAAATTTTCCACTGTCTTAGGAGCCTTACTTGGATTTAATTCTAAAACTATTAAACCAAAGTTAGTGTGCAAATTAACCCTAGGAGATTCATCAGCATAAGCTGAAATGGTCAATAGAAAAAAGATAGCAAAATACTTCTTCATAATTATTTTAAGAATACTAGAGATATTATATTAAATTGTTTCAGAATAAATTTATGGAATTTTATAATTATCCTGCTTCACTAGATCGGTACCACATTGCAACTCTTCTATCCATCTTAAAAAACGTTCTACCATTGGTTTTCCTTTAAAACAACGACCATGATGTGGTACTATCCATTCTATGTCTAGCTCTCGTACCATATTAACCCAGTAACGACAAACTTTATTACATGACATATAACGCCGATGAAAACTTTCTATATTGGAAAGATGAGCATCAAAATCTTCAACTGGTTTATTTATGTTTTCGGAATAACGTAAAAACAGAGATGCTCCCATATCTCCAGAAAATAAAATCTTACTTACTGGATCGTAAAACTGAAAATTGCCATCAGAATGCAGAAAATGTGCAGGTATTGCTATAAGTTCAGAATTACCTAATTGAATTTTTGTTCCTCCATCAGGAATACCAATAATTCGCCCATGAAAATTATGATCTATATAATCTGTAACAAATCGTTCCCAAAGAATTGAAACAACAATAGTACAATTACTATCATTCAACCATTCTCTTAATGAGGATAAGATATCTGGGTATTGGTGCGAGCTAATAACATAGTCTAGAGTTTTACCGTGCATATATTCACTAGATGACATCAGTAAATCTTTATAAATAAGTTCGCCACCGGGATCAATTAAGGCACAATGATCACCATCAATTACTAAAAATTGACTAGACTGAACTCCTCCACCTCCATTTAAGGTTAAATCGCAAAAACCAATACATAGATGTTTACCATCATTATACAGTTCAGATGCCATATTATCTCCATTTTGATGTCTCGGCATTTATCCCGAAACATCAAAAAATTATGCATTAACGCTTGACTTTCTCTCTCCATATTTGCGACGAAATTTATCCACTCTTCCTGCTGTATCAACAATTTTTTGTTGACCAGTATAAAAAGGATGACAAGCTGAACAAACTTCGATTTGTAAGTCTTTTTTCACAGTTGAACGAGTAGTAAAAATACTACCACAGCTACAAGTAACTGAAATTTCCTCGTATGCTGGGTGAATATTAGGTTTCATAAGTTTAATCTCTATAAATATTGAAAAACTGTTTAAATAATTCCGGCAACAAATATTTTAGCTAAATAAAATTTAATCGTCAAGCCATTTTTCTTAACATTCAAAGGAAACTAATTAAAAATGTTTTTAAACATAGATTTAAATTGCTGATTATAATGGATTCTGTTGATAAATAAAATTAATTCGTATAAAATTATAAATGTAGGGTCGGTGAAGTATAGCGTTTGCGATCATTAACATTGACTAATTCTTTATCTTGATGGTCGGTTTCATTTCATTACACCGACCCTACAAGCTACAAGCTCGTTCCCAACGTCTCGTTGGGAATGCTTACCATACCGCTCTGCGGTATTCATTTTGGTTTAAATCGTGGCAGAGCCACTTAAATTAAGTGTTAAGGTAGAACCTTTACACCAGACTATTGCGTAATATCAATTGATAACAAAATATTCAACATTAGAATATTCACTTTCTCCCATTTCATTATAAGCAGTTACTCCAACATAAAAAGTAGCCCCTGAAGGTAATTCTACTGAAAAATCAGTTTGTTGTTCCATATCAATATAATTGATACTAGCAGGACCAGTGTAAGGATAAGGAGCATAATATAAAATATAACCAGTAGCTCCAGCAACAGCGTCCCAAGCAGCAGTTACTGTTTTACCAATTTTGTTGAGAGAAAGTTTTGGAGCAGTTGGTATTGATAACGGTATTTCGCCAGTGGCAACTAAAATTTGTGAAGAAAATGGTGCTAAAGTAACACTATCAGTTATATTTTTGCCAAATAAATCTTGATAAACAACTCCTTGTAAAGAAGTGTTTTGAGGGATTTCAGTTGGATTTATTAATAATAAAGATTGCTTTTTAGCATCATTTAATGTCATATTAACTGGCTCCAAACTAACATCATCTAACCAATAGTTTGCATCATATTCTTGGGTGCTAAATAAAATTTTTCCATATTCCGTTGTAACTGATGACTTGAAAAACATTTCATATTGTTTAGATTCTTGACTATAAGCAAAAAATCTTTCCTGTAAAATTTGCCAAGTAGTATCTGGTTTAGTATCGTTGAAACGTAATTTTATAGTGCCAAACCCATTACCAAGAACAGTAAATTTTAATCTATACCATTGATTTTCAGTTAACTTAAAAGTATTAGGTATCACATTTGCGTTATTAGCACCTTTTTTAAATTCCATTTTCAAACTGCCATTATCATGAGAAATAGGCCCTTTCCAATTCGATATGTCAACAGCAAAATCAGGATTGGCAAGCAAATTAGCCCCAACATAAGTAACGTTATATTCTGGCAGATTAATATTACATTGAACAGAATTCTGATCTTGAGATGAAAATTCTTGTTGCCAATGAGCTAAAGAATAATATTTTTTATTTTTTACCAATACAACTTTATTATAAGGATTGCAATACATGTTATTATTAAAACTACCATTATTGCCTTCATTATTTACTTTTAATCCAATTTGGTCTGGTTCAATAGCATAGAATAAGTTACCTTCCACAGTATTGTTTTTAGAGGCATTTTTTTTACCTTCAATAAGAAGCTGATTTTTATTATTATATACAATATTATTGCGAACTGTTGTATTAATAAATGAATTCAAACGGATACCTTGATGTTGGTTATTGGCAATCGTATTACCTTCTATTACGTTGTTTTTGAAATTGCTATCTGCTCCAATACCCATACCATAAGAATGATGGTGCATACAGGGAGTTTTATTAGTGCTACCACAACCATTAGATTCATCAACATTGCCTATAGTTTCCAATAAAAAATTGCCCCGAATAATATTGCCATCAGAACCAATGTTGATAGCTCCACCATCATTTATAAGAGCTAATGCCTTACGAACTACATTATTTTCAATAACATGATTGCCGGCAGATTTTAAATTGATTCCATTCCAACCAACGTTTTCCAAGATATTTTGCCTAACCGTAAAAGCCTTACCAAATACCGCAATTCCTATACCATAGCAAACACCTTCATATCTTTCACAATATAAAGGAAACATACCAGTGTTAGTTATATGATTTTTTTCAATAAGACTATTTTTAACATCAAATTTTTTGTCAGCATTAAGCCCAATAGCAGTATTTAACTGATTATCAAAAACATTATTAGTAACCAATAAATCAGCATTATTCCAAGTAGTTATACCTTTAAAATTATATTCAAATTTACAATTTTGGACCACAACATTATTGGAAGAATTGACTTCTACTCCGGCCAAAATAAAATGTTTAAAGGTAAAATTTTGTACTGAACTGTTGTCTTCATGCCAATAAACACTTAATCCAACCTTGTAAGTTGAACCTTCTACTAATAAATTGTTTGGATTACCCTGTTTTGGATATAGATATACTTTTTTAGTTTTAGCATCATAATACCATTCGCCCGGATGATCTAACTCTTCCAATTTATCATCTAAAAAATAACCCCATTTTGGTAGTTGTTTACCTAAACCTTTAGCAGTTATTTTACCGTTGCTATAGCCGGTTATTGGAAAAACTTTATAATACCAACTGTAAGTTCTTATTCGTAAAGTTGCATCTTTCCAGTAATTTTTAGGTTTATTATATGTAACCAATTGTGGGTCAGTAAAACTGTTATTACCAGCAGTAGCACCAACTTTTAACCAATTTTTTTGAGCTGGCGAATCAACATTAGGATAACGGGCAATAGTCATTAACTCACCATTAACAAATAAATGTTCAATGGTATTTTCATTACCTTTTTTATCTTTGGTAATAAATTCAGATACATCAGCAACATATACATTGGGACCTATATTTGTTGCCGGTTGCCAATTTGTTATTTGTACACTACCAGCAATTACTGGATTAGCCCCAGTTCCATACGCATCATAACGAGTTCCAGTGGGAGATTTAAGGATACTAACTGTTCCACGAAAAGTTTCACCACGTTTAAACAAGATAGTAGTGTCATTTTCTAGCTTAGTTGCTTTTAACTTATCAATAGTTTGCCAAGCTGTGGCTTCACTTGTGCCATCGTTAGCATCATTGCCAGTTAAACCAGAAATATAATAAGTAGTACTATGAGCAATTAAAGGTAATAAAAATAATAATGTTAGGATTGTTCTCAACATAAAATTCTCGAAATTGTTAAAATTTAAATTGTTTGGCAGTGGTCTATGCCTTTTAAGACAAAAATCCATCATTTATCTTAAAAATTCAACCAAATTCTTTTACTACCAATATGTTTTTTTAAGGTACATAGAAATTATACATTAAAAATAATATAATAAAAAATATTTCGTAATTACTCATTTTCCTTTAAATTAAGAAAAAAAATTTCAAGCATATTTTAAAAGCTAAAAACGTAGTAGCCATCAACTTAAAAATTTAACTCAACTAAAAAATGAAAACTATTGTAAGGCGTGATTGTATAACCAACAAATTACCCGACAATTTACATCCGGTCCTTGGGCGAATATTGGCCAATCGTGGTATTAAAGATATTTCCGAATTAGATTACAGTTTAAAAAATCTACTACCATATTCTGCATTATTAGACATAGATAAAGCTGTTAATTTATTATATAAAGCAATAGTTAAACAAGACCGAATTTTAATTGTAGCCGACTTTGATGCTGACGGAGCCACCAGTTGCACATTAGCCATCAAAGCCTTAAAACAAATGGGAGCCAACAAAGTTGGTTTTGTTGTACCTAATCGCAAAGAACATGGTTATGGTTTAAAGCCAGAAATCGTTGAACTAATTGACGAATTACCATTAATGACAACAACAACTGCTGGAACTGGTTCTGATTTATTGATAACAGTTGACAACGGCATTTCCAGTCATGCTGGGGTTGAAGCTGCTAAGCAGAAAGGTATGCAAGTTATCATCACCGATCACCATGAACCGGGTCATAAATTGCCCAACGCTGATGCCATTGTTAATCCTAAACAATCTGGTGACAACTTTCCTAGCAAAAACCTCTGTGGAGTTGGAGTTATTTTTTATGTTATGTTGGCGTTAAGAGCCTATTTGCGAGATAATAATTGGTTTAATGATATTCCAGAGCCTAATTTGGCTGAATATCTTGATTTAGTTGCATTAGGAACTGTGGCTGATGTTGTTAGTTTGGATTATAATAACCGTATTTTAGTTGAACAAGGGCTAAGAAGGATTCGGGCTAATAGCTGTTGTCCCGGTATTCGAGCTTTGATTCAGGAAGCAAAACGAGATCAACGCAATTTAGTCGCTAGTGATTTAGCTTTTTATCTTGGACCACGTTTGAACGCTGCCGGACGTATGGATGATATGTCTTATGGCATCGCTTGTTTGCTTTGTGAAGATGATTTTGCCGCCAAGCAACATACAAAACTATTGCAAATTTTCAATCAGGAACGGCGGCTTGAAGAGGCTAAGATGAATCAAGAAGCAATTGACATGCTGGAAATAGAGGAGGTGGATAATTTTGGCCTCTGTCTGTTAGATGAAAATTGGCATCAAGGCGTAACTGGAATCCTTGCTTCTCGAATAAAAGACCGCTTGCATCGACCAGTAATAATATTTACTCATGATACGGATACAACAATAAGAGGTTCAGGGCGTTCAGTTTCTGGAGTCAATATTCGAGACGTTATTGATGCAATAGCAACTAAAAATCCGAGCATGGTAATCCATTTTGGTGGTCACGCTATGGCAGCCGGTTTAACTATCCAGCGTGATCAATTTGAAATTTTTCAACAGGCTTTTGACAATGAAATAAGTAAATACTTGTCTGCTGAAGAGTTACATGGAGTTGTTTTAAGTGATGGTGAATTAGCAGCTAACGACTTTAACCAAAAATTAGCCGAAAAGTTACAAAGTGTAACTCCTTGGGGACATGATTTCCCTGAGCCTATTTTTGATGGTAATTTTGAACTGGTTGACCACAAAATATTAAAAGAGCGTCATTTAAAAATGCGAGTCCGTCCAATTGATGGAGAACAAATGATTGATGCAATTGCTTTTAACACTGGAAATATAAAACTTGATACCACTCAAATACAACTTGCTTATAGACTGGAAATAAATGTTTTTCGAGGAAATAAAAGATTGCAACTTATGGTTGAACATGTTGGAGAATAAGCAATCCTTGATTTTTTGAAGAGAGGAAGCAATAACATATAAATTCATATTGTAGAATTATTAAAATGATAAAAACTTGCCCCGTCAACTCCCATAACGAATGGGACCCACTTGAAGAAGTTATTATTGGGAATTTAGATGGAGCAATATTTCCTGATTGGAATATTATTAATAACGCAACTGTTCCACCTACTGAATGGGCAGAAATAGAAAGAAAACTAGGCGGTGGAGGTTATCCCTATCCGTCTGAATTAATGGCAGCAGCTCGTAAGGATTTAGCTGAATTTATTCATATTTTAGATTCTGAAGGAGTAACTATTCGTCAGATTCAATCAGTTAGTTACGATACTCCTTTTAATACTCCCAATTGGAAAATTAATAGTGGTTTCTGTGCAGCCAATCCTCGTGACCCATTTATGATAATTGGGAACGAAATCCTTGAAACTCCTATGGCAGACAGAGGCCGTTACTTTGAAGCATGGGCATATAGAGAGCTGTTTAAAGAATATTTTAAAGCTGGTGCTAAATGGACAGCAGCCCCTAAACCACAGTTATTAGATGCCCTTTATGATTGGGATTATACTGTCCCAACCGATAAAGAACCGATGCGGTATGTTATAACAGAATTTGAGCCAGTTTTTGATGCGGCGGATTTTGTACGTTGTGGACGAGATATATTTTGCCAGCAAAGCAATGTTACTAACAAAATGGGTATTATGTGGTTGCAGCGTCATTTAGGAGATGATTATAAAGTACATGAAATTCATAACCGTTCACCAGAAGCCATTCATATTGATACAACATTTATGCCGTTAGCTCCGGGCAAAGTACTGGTCAGCCCAGAATATGTTGATGTCAATACATTGCCTAACGTTTTGAAAAATTGGGATATTTTAGTAGCTCCTGAACCTGTTCCTCACAATTGCCCTTTGGGAGCAGTCAGTAATTGGATAAGCATTAATGTATTGATGTTAGATGAACAGCGTATTATAGTTGAAAAAAATCAGGAACCATTGATAAAAGCTTTAAAAAATTGGGGATTTAAACCTATTCCATGTTCATTTGCCGCTTATTATCCATTTTTAGGTTCATTCCACTGTGCTACATTAGATGTTCGTAGGCAAGGAGAGTTACAGTCATATTTTTAAATAACTGATATTATGTCCAAGCCATTGTTAAAACGAGTTAAATTAATATGCGTTATGTAATAATAGTTTTCTTAATAATTCCATTGTCGGTAATTGCACATGATAAATATTCTGTCGTGGAAGTTGTTAATGGTGCTTCTATAATTGGAAAGGTTACTTTTACTGGTAAAGACCCTGCTCCAAAAACTTATCTGGTTACTAAAGATATGGAGATATGTGGTATGGAACGTAAGATTGACTTTGTTAAAGTTAATAAAGATGGCGGACTAACTGATGTTGTTGTTTATTTAGATGGCATAAAAACCGGCAAAAAATTTATTGAACATAAAAAACAAATTAAACAAGAAAAATGTGACTATGGGCCAATGCTAAGTGTAGTGAATCAGGGCGAGAATGTTGAAATTATTAATACTGATAAAACTGCCCATAAAATGCACACTTACGAAATGACTGAGCATGGTAATAAAACTATGTTTAATATAAGCCAACCATTGGGTCAAGATAATACAGTTACTAAAAAATTCGATGTGCAAGATGGAGTTAGTATAAAAATGCAATGTGACCAACATGAATTTATGCAAGGTTATGTATATATAGCAAAAACTCCATATTATGCACTCGTTAAAGAAGATGGTAGTTTTTCTATTGATGACATTCCGGCTGGTGAGTATTTTTTAAAAGCTTGGCATAGCAGATTAAAACAACATCCTCAAATGAAAATTGTTATAAAAAATGGACAAAAGTTAAAGGTTAATCTTGAATATAATAAGTAGGTTATAACTATGAGGATAAAGTTATGATTAATAAAGATGCTACTGGTAAATATTTTATTTTGTTTTCCTCTTTTGTCAGAATCAGGATTTTCAGAATTATAGAATTTTCAGGATAACTTCACAAGTTGATTGGGTTCTATCAATTCTTATGCAAATCCTTATTCAAACAATTATTTTTTACAAGTTGAGAAAGCTAATTTCTCACCTGAATTTTTGGAAACAGTTTTAATTTTGCTATCAGTTTCAGGCAAATAAGTTGATGGATGATAGTCATAAGGAGTTTGAGGACTACCATTGATTTTCTTAACAAAAAAGCTGCTACCTCGCATACTACATGGTCGCTTCATTAAGCTACTTGCTTCTACCACTTCATCCGACAACACAACTAAAAAACCTTCCATATTTATGTCAATAGCTTCAATTGCTATCTCACCATCAATTCCTAACTTGGAAGAAGCACTGATTAAACTATCTGGTGAAGTGATGAATTGCCCTGATTTAATATGAATATTCCCTCCATGTCCTTCATTGGCTTGAGCGATTATTTTGCCTTGATTCATAACCATGAATTGTGGTTCAGCAATATTTGAATCACCGCCATTACCAATTCCTTCTTGTACACTGGTAGATAGCTGACTTTTATGTAAAAAAACTAATCCATCAGCATTTATTTTAATACTGCCACCACCGCCACTGACAGAAGCAGTCGCAATTTCACTACCATTATTTAGTTGAATTTCATCAGCATTAATAATGATTTGGCCAGCATTACCACCCCGAATCTGTTTTATCCATTTACCATCACTATAAAAAAAATGCTCATAGTTACCCTCACCAGCATCTCTAACCCCAACAATATCTCCATTTTTTGCTGGTAATATATTGAGTTCCTGCATATTTTGAACTTGAACATGTTCAGTTTCATTATTAACAGGTATCCATTGAGAACCAGTATAAATAGTTGTTTGAGCATTGTTAATTTGAGCAATATGACCCGGTTGAGCTAATACTAATTTTTCCCTAGCTGGAACATCTGCAACTTCTAATACTGTTCCAAATTTAACCCAATCGTTACCATCAAACACAAACCTTGTACCATCACTGCCAACATCAACTTGAGTGCCAACAACTAAATCAGTACTATTAGCTAAATTTTGCAAAGCCACAGTATCAGCAACTTGATAATATCGAACTTGATAGGCTTGTCCCCAAACTATATTGCTACCTGAACCCACTGGTGTAATAATTGTATAGACAAAATCTGCTGCTTTACCATTGCCAACATCTTTAACATGAATTTGAGTTCCATTTTTAAATGGTGGTTGAGCATTATCAATAAAATCAACTATATTAGTTGAAAAATCAAGCTGTTCCAATACCACTTTATTACTTTCATCAACCTTAATCCAAGTTTCATTAATTGCATCAGAATAAACATACACAAAACGAGCTGGTTGGCCATTGCCAGCATCTTTCACAATAACTATATCACCATATAAATAACTTAGCTGAACTTGTTGAGCAATTTGTTCTCGTTCAGCAATATTTGCAGCATGGATAATAGGCATAAAGTTGACTAAAGTATTACCCAGATTGATTTGATAAACCGCTTTACCTTCGCCAATATCCAGCGTTTTAACAACTGTTCCAGTGTCAATCAAACGATTATCACGTTCAGCTATGGAAGCAAAACTGAATTGATTGACTAAATCACTGTTGGAACGAATCACGGCATTATCGCTTAGTATTAATTTTTGAACATTTAAAGTAATAGTTCCAGCTTCACCACCACCTTGATTAGCGGTTGAAATTTGGCCTTTATTACTCAATGTTAGTTGGGGAGTTGATAATTCAATTTGACCACTATTGCCACTGTTCATATAACTGCTATTTGAGTGAGAATAAATACCGCTAGTGGATTGATTATAAACTGGCGGATTAAACAAGGTTAAAAAAGTATATTGTGACCAAGCCGGATCGCTTAAGGAGATTTGTGAACTATCACCATTAATAATAATATTTTCATTAGCTTGAACCTGAATATTACCGCCGTAACTTTCACTATTGCTACCAGTTTCTATTAAAGCCCCATCCAGAACTGCTACCGAACCAGCATGAATTTGGATATTGCCAGCATCACCAGCATTACCCATACTGCGAGAGGAAATAACACTACCAAAATTTTGATAATTTTCTCCATAATGATTCACACCAGTTAAAATTAATTTTCCATCAACCTCAAGCATAATATTACCAGCCTGACCACTTATTGCAGTTGGGAAATAAGCTCTACTACTTGTATCAATCCGTCCACCATTTTCTAATTTAATATCTTGGGCTTGAATATGAATATTAGCAGCATTACCGGTTTGAGTATTTTCAAAAATGGCAGTACTGTTAGCAGTTATACCAGCCGCCAAGCCATATAGTCCACTTGCTCCCCTAACTATCAATTGATTATCTACTTGAATATCAATATCACCAGCATTTCCTTTACCAACAGTACCGGTACTTATAACCGCTCCATCTTCTAATTTAATATTATCTGCTTGAATCGTTATTTTGTTACTATTACCTTGATCTTGAGCGCTAGTCTGTAACCAACTACTGCTTCCATCAGCAGTGACTTTTCCCATATATAATTGACCAGTTGTAATTTTAATTTGGCCAGTATCACTATTACCATGACTTTCGGTGTGAATGCTACTTGCTTTTTGATTTATATTGCTTGCTTTCAAATGAATATTTCCACCATCACCAGCAAATGTATCAGTCCCCCAAGTTCCGGCTACAATAGCACTGTCATTTAATACATTTAGATTATTTTCTGCACTCAAATTTATATTTCCTCCTCGTCCAGTGCCATAATTATTAGTGGAAAACATTCCGTTGGCTATATATACATTATTAATTTCAATATTTTTGGCTTGTAATTTAATATGGCCAGCAGTTCCTAGTTGTTGATCCAGTTTGGACATATCACCGCTATCAGTATTTAACGGACTATTATTAATTAAGCGAATGGATTCAGTAGCAACCAGTTTAATATCCGTACCGTCACCAATATTTTCCGTGCCACCAGTTATTTTGGATAAGTTAGTTAATTCAATATTATTCGCTTGAATATCAATTATTCCACCATTTTGAGTACCTTGAGTACGAGCATAAATATTGCTATTATCCATAACAAATTGGCCAGCCCGAATAAATACGTTCCCTCCACCATCACCACTAGTATCTAATAATGAATTATTTGAAATGGTGATATTACCTTCAAGATTGATCTGACCACTGGAAGTAGAAAGTATAGTTTTATCAAAGGTTAAATCTCCACCAATAAGGGAAATAGTTTGTTGGGTTGGAACAGAGAGATAGCTGTTATTTATTGTTATTGAAGCTGGTGAGTCACTAAGAAAACCAAAGCTTTCAATTGGTGCAACTGTCAACAAACTGTCATTCGGATAACGAGCATCAAATCGCCCATTTTCCCCCAATTTTAAATAATCAGCCGTACTTGCATGAAAGCTTCCTTGGATGTCTAATTTAGCATTTGGCCCAAACATTATCCCATATGGATTTAAGAAATACATATCGGCATTTGGAATTGTGGAATGAATTAAACCGTCAATATTAGAGGAATTACCTCCAGTTACACGACTGAGGATATTCTGCACACTGTTTGGCCCAGAAAAAGTTGCTGATTCTGAACTGTTTAAATTGAAGTCTTGGAAACTGTGAAAGAGATTGCCGCCATGTTGTTGGCCTAAATTGGCTTCGATTTGAAAATCAGAGCCGGGTAAATTAATATGTTGGCCGAGTGTGCCATCGGTGATGACTTCGGCGTTGGATAAATTACAAATTAGTAATAAAAATACAAATGATTTCTTAAACATAATAAACCCCAAATAGTTGCATATATTATAGTTTTCTGATTAAATAGATACAAGTAGCTTATGGTAGTTCTTCTACAGCCCCAAGCCTAGACAATTAACTAATGTAGCATAGTTCTTGCCGTACAGTAATTATAGCATGGTGACTTGCTTCCTTAATTGGAGCAAATTTATGTCATTATCACATCTCTATATTGTTCAATCTGAAAACGATCTAATTAAAATAGGCCGTAGTTAGATGTCCTAAAAGATGGATTGCTGAAATTTCCAAAGCGACCGACACAGCAGTTGTTAAGCAATATTTATCCCCACTTTGTTTGAATGCCCATAAAATTGAGCGTTATTTACACAAATATTTTGCTAAACTATGCTAATCATTATTAACAATTTGATTAACAAAACAAAAATCCTTCACCCACTTCTTTTAAACCTAATAATCCCCAAATACAATTATTAATCAATTTTAAGGAGAGGATGGAGGAGGTATACAAACGAGAAATGTTATAGTTAAAGTGTAAATAGTTTTCTGCGTAACATCAGTTAAAATAAACAAGAACATTTAAATAAAACAAAAATTAGGAACATACTTTTGAAAAAAATAACTATATTAGGAGCTACTGGCACTATCGGTATTAATACTTTAGATGTCATTAAGTTATATAAAAATGACTTTGAAGTAACTGCATTAACAGCAAATAAAAATATAGAACGATTAGAAAAACTCTGTCAAGAATGGCAACCTAAATATGCAGTTATGGCAGATACGGATGCTGCTGAACAGCTTGAGCAACGATTAAAAAATTTACCAATCGAAGTTTTAAGCGGAGTTGAAGGATTAACTAAAGTAGCCAGTTTAACAGAAGTAGATATGGTTATGGCTGGTATAGTTGGAGGTGCCGGTTTAATACCTACTTTGGCAGCCGCACAGGCAGGTAAACGAGTTCTATTAGCTAATAAAGAAGCTTTAGTTATGTCAGGTCAATTGTTCATTGATGCTATCCGTCAAAATAATGCCGAACTATTACCAATCGACAGTGAGCATAACGCAATCTTTCAATGTCTGCCCAATTCTGAGCAAGCAGGAATCCAAAAGCAAGGAGTGAATAAAATTTTATTGACTGCTTCTGGTGGTCCATTTCGTACTTTTTCCATCGACCAATTACAAAATGTTACTCCAGCTCAGGCTTGTAAACATCCAAATTGGAGTATGGGACAGAAAATTTCAGTAGATTCGGCTACGATGATGAATAAAGGATTAGAAGTTATTGAAGCTTGTTGGCTGTTTAACTCACAACCGAAAGATATTGAAGTGGTTTTACATCCTCAGAGCATAATCCATTCTTTGGTTGAATATGTTGATGGTTCACTTTTAGCACAGTTAGGCAATCCTGATATGCGTACTCCGATTGCTTATGCTTTGGGCTGGCCAAATAGAATTAAATCTGGAGTTAAACGGTTGAGTTTGATTGATGTAGCTAGGTTGGATTTTGAAGCGATGGATTTTAAACGTTTTCCTTGTTTGCAATTGGCTTATGATGCTATGCAAGTTGGTGGAACTAGTACGGTTATTTTGAATGCTGCTAATGAAATTGCAGTACAAGCTTTTTTACAGGAAAAATTGAAGTTTATTGAAATACCTAAAGTAATTGAAACAACATTGTCTCGTTTAACCAGTAAAGATGCTGATTCTTTGGATATTATTCTTAAGGCGGATACGGAGGCTCGTCAATTAGCTACTGAGTTGGTTGCTTGAGAAATGGAATGATGTTTAGAATCGTTCTGGGATGGTGAAAATTCTCGAAAAAAACTACCCAAAACTAAAAAAATCAAGTAAGTTTTTTGTTCCATTCAACCCAACTTGATAAGTAGCAAAACGATGAAATACAAAAGCCCTTAACATAAACTGGTTAAATTTTTTGAAATGGTTTCTCACTTTTTTTCATATTATTGATTTCTTTTTAATGGGAACACCTGCTGTATAAAAATCATGACTTGTGCTTTTATCCAGTATCACTTATAATCCTGTGACTAAGGAATTTGTATACAAATCTTATGTTTTTGTGTAGCTCCAGTAACTTAAAATATTTTAAATTATGAAATTATTACCATTCTTATTATTAATCTCCTTCATTGTTAATGCTAACCCAGTTTATAAACAACATTGTGCCGAATGTCATGGCATTGATCGTTTAGGACACACCGGCCCAGCTTTATTACCAGAAAATCTTAGTAGATTACGAAAAAATAAAGCCAGTATTATTATTAAGCAAGGCTCAGTTGCAACTCAGATGCCAGCTTTTGGGGATAAAATTTCCGATGCCCAAATTCAAACTTTAGTGGATTACATCTACACTCCCTTGCCAGAAATTCCAAAAATGGGGATGGCAGAAATTAAAGCTACTCATATCGTTCATCACCTAGCTGGAAGTCTTCCGGATAAACCAACTTTTGATGCCGATCTTCTCAACTTATTTTTAGTAGTTGAGTTAGGTGATCACCATGCAACGGTATTGGATGGCGACAAATTAGAGCCAATTTACCGTTTTAAAACTCGATTTGCATTACATGGTGGACCTAAATATTCTTCAGATGGACGCTTTGTTTATTTGGCTTCTCGTGATGGTTGGGTTAGTAAATTTGATATTTATAATCTCAGAATAGTAGCAGAGATTCGAGCTGGAATTAATACTCGAAATTTAGCAGTGTCATCTGATAATAAATACGTTATGGTAGGTAACTATTTACCTCATACTTTGGTTATACTGGATGCCAAAAATTTAACTCCCATTCAAGTCATTGATGTGCAAGATGACAAGGGTAAAAGCTCTCGTATAAGTGCAGTTTATGTTGCTCCACCAAGACATAGTTTTATTGCAGCTTTGAAGGACATAAAAGAAGTTTGGGAAATTCCATATAGTGATAAGGCCAAGTCATTACCAGTTTATTTAGGCCCAATGCATGATTATCGGCAAGATTCTGGAGAAGACCCTTTAATTGATAAAAGAGAGTTTCCAATTAGACGGATTAAATTAGATGGATTTTTAGATGATTTTTTCTTTGACAAAAACTATTTACATTTAATTGGGGCAGCACGAGATGGAGTTAAAGGGCAAGTTATAAGTATGATTTTGGGACGTAAAATTGCTGAAATTGATTTGCCGGGTATGCCACATTTAGGCTCAGGAATAACTTGGGATTATAAAGGCATTCCAGTATTAGCAACCCCTAATCTTAAAGCTGGAATAGTAAGTATAATTGACATGCGGACTTGGAAAACTATAAAAAAACTCGAAACTTTAGGGCCGGGTTTCTTTATGCGTAGCCATGAGAATAGTAAGTACGCATGGGTAGATGTATTTTTTGGGCCTAATAAAGATGCGGTACATATAATTGATAAGCAAACTTTGGAAATTGTCAAAACTCTTCGCCCAACCGCCGGTAAAACTGCCGCTCATGTTGAATTTGATCGTTATGGTAAATATGCACTGTTAAGCATATGGGATATGGACGGTGCTTTAGTTATCTACGATGCTGCGACTTTGGAAGAAATTAAACGTTTACCTATGCATAAACCATCTGGTAAATATAATGTTTACAATAAAACTCGGCTTTCCAGTGGCACTAGTCATTAATTTTTTTAAGAAGCCTTATTTTGGAGTTCAAAGCTTCGGCTTTGTTAATAATTAATTTATAAACCAATAATATCAAAGTTTTGCTTTGTAAATATATAATTTATAAGTCAATAATACCAAAGCTTTGCTTTGAACTCCGGTAAATTTTCCTTAACTTAATGGCAGTGATCCAAAGCTTAGAGCTTTGAACTTCAGCTTAAAACAGAGAATATAATGCAAATCATAGTCTTAGGAATGCACCGTTCTGGTACTTCGATGGTAGCCAGATTATTAAATATGATGGGAGCTTATTTTTCCCCAGATGATGTTGCTATGCAAGCTTCCAAAGCCAATCCAAAAGGTCATTGGGAACGTGAAGACATACGAATTTTAAATGACGATATTTTACAATCACTGGGTATATCGTGGGACAATATCAATGATTTTGAACCGTCATTATTGACTGAAACAATTTGTGAAGAATTTGCTCCTCGAATCCAAAAAATTATTTTTAATTTAGATTCACATCGGCCTTGGATGATCAAGGACCCACGTTTATGTTTATTGCTACCAGTTTGGGAACAAGTATTGGAAGTGCCGATTTGTATTCATGTTTATCGCAATCCAATTCAAGTAGCACAATCTTTAAAAACTCGGGAAAAGATTTTATCTGTCAATGAAGGAGCTACGCTTAATAATACATTTTTAGCAGATTATTCCAATAATGCAATTGATTTCCCAGTTGTTTTAGGTATGGCGTTATGGGAAAAATATACACTTAATACACTAGCTTATTCTAAATCAATACCAAGAATATTAATGTCAATTCATGATTTAATAGCTAATCCGGTTAAAACAGTCAAAGCTTTATATAAAGACCTACTTATTCACGAAATACAAGGCTTACGTTTACCATCTGACAAAGAAATACTTGCTTTTATAGAACCAAAATTATTCCATGAACGTGGCAATAACCAATTACAAAGAAATTACATAAATACTCAGCAAACGAAATTAGTTAAAGCTTTCCAAAAAGGTAATATATTTGAACTAGAGCCATTACCTGATTTGTCTATTGGTGCAAGTGAAATTTTAAAGGAATATCAAAATAAGCTGTTGGCTGCCAATAAAATTGTTAAAGATAAGAAAGAATTAACAGAATATTCTGCAACCACAAATAAGCAAAAATTACATATTAAGCATTTAGAAAAGCTAGTTGAAAAACTAACTCTTGATTTACACAATGCAGAAACAGCTCAACAAAATGAACAACAAGCAAAGTTAAATTTTCAACGTCAAAACAAAGTTTATCAAGGTCAGTGGAATATTGCTGAACAAAAAAATTCTGAATTAGAGCAACAATTACAAGCTTTAAACAACTCTATACTTGAGAAAGAAACAACACTTACTCAACAAGAGCAACAGATTTCAGAATTAAATCAGCAAATTTCAGAACAAACTCAACAGATTTCTACCTTAACTCAACAACTACGACAACAAAATCAAAATGTTAATGAACTAACCCATTGGGTTTTTGCTCTTAATGAAGATATAAATTCAGCTTTTAATTCATTGACTTGGCGTTCTGGGCGATTATTTACTAAAGCTGCATTGATTTTAATGTTTAAGAAGGAAGGTTTAACTAGCGAAGACCATATCAAAGAGATCATGGCTCAGGTACAAATTTGGAAAACCACTAATGATTCTTTTCAGGTATCCAATCCAACTCAATTACCAATAGCTCAGACAACACCAGCCCTATTGACAACCATTAAACAAGCTATACAGCATGATTCAAGAGATTACTCTCTATGGATAAAAAGTTATGATATATTAACCAGTAAAGATATTAAAATAATGCAGCAACATATTGAACAATGGGATAATTTACCATTAATTTCAATTGTGATGCCAACTTATAATACTTCTGAAAAATGTTTGCGAGAAGCAATCGAATCTGTTCAGCAACAAATCTATCCACATTGGGAATTATGTATTGCTGACGATGCTTCCACTGATTCTCAAATAAAAACTATTTTAGAAGAATATGCAACTAAGGATCAACGTATTAAGTTGAAATTAAGAGAAGAAAATGGTCATATTTCTGCGGCTTCTAATACAGCTTTAGAACAAGTTACTGGTGATTTTATTACCTTTTTAGATCATGATGATGTATTAACTAAACATGCACTTTTTTGGGTAGTACAGGCAATTATTGATAATCCACAAGCTAAATTACTTTATTCTGATGAGGATAAATTAAATGAGCTTGGAGAACGTTGTGATCCATATTTTAAACCAGATTGGAATCCCGATTTATTTTTATCACATAATTATATAACTCATCTATTAGTTTATTCTGCCGATTTGGTTAAACAAGTTAATGGTTTCAGAGAGGGTTTTGAAGGGGCTCAAGATTACGATTTAGCATTACGAATAATTGAGCAAATAAGCTCAGAGCAAATTTATCATATTCCCCGAATTCTGTATCATTGGCGAGCCGCAAGTGGTAGTACAGCTTTACATGGTTCTGAGAAACCTTATACGATAATTGCGGCTGAAACTGCTGTCAGTGAATATTTAACTAGACAAAATATTGCGGCTGATGTGACTGAATCAACTTTACTGTTAGGAGCGATACGGGTTAAATATCAATTACCAGAGAAATTACCGCTGGTTAGCATAATCATTCCGACTTATAATGGCATAGATTTATTGCAGAGATGTATTGATGGTTTGTTGCATAATACTGATTATCAAAATATTGAAATATTAATTATCAATAATAATAGTGATGATCCAGCAACTTTGGCTTATATGCAACAATTGCAAACAGATGGACAAGCTCGTATTTTAGACTATACCCAGCCTTTCAATTATCCAGCACTTAATAATTTTGCAGTCGAACATGCTAAGGGCGAGTTAATTTGTCTGTTAAATAATGATATAGAAATTATTTCTGCTGATTGGTTGACTGAAATGGTTAGCCATGCAATACGACCAGAAATTGGTGCAGTTGGAGCTAAATTATGGTATCCTGATAATAGATTGCAACATGGTGGTATCATAACTGGTTTGGGTGGAATTGCCGGGCATTCGCATAAATATTTGGCTAAAGAGCATGTAGGATATTTTGGCCGAATTGCTTTAACTCAGAACTTATCTGCTGTTACGGCTGCTTGTTTAGTTATGCGAAAGGAAACTTATCTACATGTTAATGGTTTAGATGCTGAAAATTTGGCAGTTGCTTTTAATGATGTGGATTTTTGTTTACGCATAAAAGAATCTGGCTTACGCATCTTATGGACACCATATGCAGAATTATATCACCATGAATCAGCTAGTCGAGGCCAAGAAAATACCCCAGAAAAAGTGGTCCGTTTCCAAACGGAATGTGTCTATATGAAAAGTCGTTGGGGAGAAGGATTGTTAAAAGATTTTGCTTATAGCCCTAATTTGACTTTGGATACAGAGGATTTTGCTTATGCTTGGCCACCTAGAGTTTCTTCAATAAGTTCTTAATTGTGAATGATTAATATAAAAAATATGGTATTTAAATAGGAATTAATTAATGTCTACGCAATTAAACCATCGACAAAATGGTTATAGTTTTCTCAATGGAAACGGTTTAGAAATCGGTGCTTGCCATCAACCAGCAACTATTCCAGACAACTGTACTATTGAGTATTGTGATGCTAACAGCAAGGAAGAAACAGTTAAATTGTTTCCAGAACTTGATATAAATACCTTGGTAGAGGTTGAACATATTTGTGATTTAGATAAAGATGGTCTATCTATTTTCCCTACAGAATATTTTGATTTTGTTATTTTAAATCATGTTATTGAGCATGTAGCAAATCCAATAAAAGTGGTAGAGGAGTTGTTTAGAGTAGTTAAAAATGATGGTTATGTTGTTATTTCAGCTCCGGATAAAGATTTCACTTTTGATAAAGAACGTGCTTTAACTCCATTTGCTCACTTACGTGAAGAGTATGAAAACAATGTAAATTTTGTTACAGATGAGCATTATATAGACTTTTTAAAAGCTGTACATCCTAACGCATATAAGCAAGGACCTGATAAGTTATCAAAACATATTAACACTGTTAAAAAGCGACGCGAACATGCTCATGTTTGGGATTCCAAAACATTTGATGAATTTATGTTAAATACACTTGAATTATTGAACTTACAAGCAACTTGTGTACTTGTTAATTTTGGTAATGACAACAAATTTGAGTATTTTTCTGTTTGGAAAAATTTAAAAAAATCTTTTATAAAATAAAACTGATTGAAACCTTTACGAAGAAGTCAAACATCTTTATAGTTGGTTATAAATGAAATTATGGAAAAAAAAATAATATTTCTACATATCCCAAAAACGGCAGGGACATCTTTACGTGATATAGTTGAAAAAGAATATCCTGAAAAATGTTTATCAGTTTATCCACCATGGCCTTATCAACCAGAAGTTCTTGCAGAGGAAATAAAAGCTAGGTTACCTTCTGTAAAAGTATTGTATGGTCATGTCTTATTTGGTCTTCATCATCACCTAAATATTGATGCTCAATATATTACTTTCTTACGTAATCCTATCGAAAGGGTGAACTCTTTTTTTAACCATAGTGCCTATCACTCTCATGCTGGATATTATAAGGCAATACAAAATGGTTTATCCTTATTGCAATTGTTAGAAAGCGAACAAGTTTTACAACAAACTAATAATATGATAACCCGTATGTTGGCCGCTTACCATACTAATAACTTGCTTGATGATGAACGTGTCCTTGAACAAGCTTTAGAAAATATTGACAAGCATTTTTGTGTGGTTGGTTTAATGGAAAAATTTGCTGAGTCGGTAAATTTATTGGGCAAAAAATTAGATTGGCAGTCTGCTTATGAAATTCCTTATCTCAATGTTGTTGCAAAGAAACATATTCAAGAAGTGGATGCACAAACACAAGCTGCTTTAGAAAAATACAATCGTTTAGATATATTGCTTTATGAACATGTTAGTAAGAATTTTTCATCAGTCACATAAATTAGAAAAAGGAAATTTTTTTAAAGTATTACATTTTTAACATTATCCACAGATCGAAACTATTTCATTGGTTATAATATATTAATTTATCATGCTAAATTATTAAAAGAACCAAAAAAATTTCGTGATAATTCAGTGCTTATGATATTCCACCATGCTATTTAACTTAAATACACATTAAAAACATGTTGATATCAATACATATACCAAAAACTGGTGGAACTTCATTTCGTACTCTTTTGGAAGACATTTTAAGGACAAACTATTACTTGATTACACTAATCGTCCCATGAAAAATGGCAATTTAGTACGTAATATAAGTGCATTAGGCGGAATATTTGTAACATCTCATTAACCACAGGTAAATCAAAAAAAAGTGTATAACTCGACTATCAAGTTTTTGACATGCATGAAATCGGAAAAATGATAAACTAAGTCATACAATCATTAGCTTGATATATCAATGAAGGCGTAGACTCAAGCCTCCCCAAATTTCTGCCGTTCATATGTTTTGCTGAATTCCTTAAGCACAAAAAGTCTTTTTGTCACTTTAACGATTTCATCAAGTTTTTTATGAGGGGTATCAGCATCGACAATACTACGAACAGCATCCACTTACTGCATCTATTTGAGATTTCTGTTGCAAGCTGCCAACTGTATAAGCAGGCAGTTTGTTTTCAATTGATATTTCTCTGTTGCGAAACAATACCTTTTGCACCTTGTTTAATTGGCTTATGATTTGAACATTATCGAAAATCACAGTTGCTTTCTTCATGAATACGCTATTGCCATACAGTGCATCAGCTAAAATTGCTTTAACTAGAATTTGCGGATGATAAAACGGGTGGTCCTGCAATATGTAGTGTTAAACCTGCTAGATTTTTGAAACCTAGCAGATTTTTTGGAATCATCACTACTTTCTGTAGGACTACCCAAACTTGGATAATCCTCCAGAAAATAGTGATGTATAATATATTCAAAATATATAAGGAAAAAATAATGAATTGTCCAACCTGCAATTCAGAAAAAGTTATAAAAAATGGAACTATCCACAATGGAAAACAAAAATATGCTTGCAAAGATTGTAATAGGCAATTTGTTT
Organism: Candidatus Halobeggiatoa sp. HSG11; assembly: GCA_030378105.1. Taxonomy (GTDB): domain Bacteria; phylum Pseudomonadota; class Gammaproteobacteria; order Beggiatoales; family Beggiatoaceae; genus DRQV01. The sequence goes on from JAUCGL010000006.1 coordinate 64,195, forward strand.
TGGACCCAAAAAATAAAATTTCTGAGGAAAAGAAAGAGTTAATTGATAGATTATTGTGGGAAAAAATTCCTTTGGCTGGAATTGCAAGAACTGTTGGTGTGTCCGAAAGTTGGTTGCAAACTTATGTCAATAAAAAATGTGATGTTATTCCAAAAGTTGTTGATGTTACCAGAAAAAGAAAAGGGTAAATTAACCATTCAATAATCAGTTGGAAAAGGAACAGGTTTAACAAATCGTATTGAACGGTGTTATATTTTACTATGAGACAACGGATTTCTTGGTTGGTTCGGAAAACTCTTTCTTTTTCCAAAAAGCTGTCAAATCATATTGGAGTTATTTGATTTTTTATTTATAATTATAATATCCATATTAGGTGATTTTATATATTACTACTTTATGATTCCATTTGTTTTTTTCATTAACTCTTGCTGAAGTCTCATCACAACCAACGGTACGACTTGCACAAAAACGAGTAAGGATTTTTTTAACTTATGGAATGAGCATTGCCGTTGATACGTTGCTGTTGCTTCCACACTGCTACCAAAAGGAGTTTTCCCTGCTCCATTTTTAATTTCTCCATATCTATTATTTCACCATAATGCAATACCGCATATTTTATTGCCAACTTTCTCTCCCCAACTTTTTTATCAACAGAATCTGTTGTAATCAGCACTGTTTTAACCTATCATAATTGAATTATTTTTGCTATATTATTAAAGAAGCTAAAAATTTTGCAATATAAATAAACTAAATTTATAAGGATTTTTTTATGAATATCAAAACAAAAATACTCTTAATTGTTGGTATAACTGTAGTTATATCAGTGGGTGTGATGACCTATATCATCAGTAATAATGTGGCTAAACATACTCAGGCTTTTACTTACCAAATTGCAGATGAAACTGCCCACCGTTATGGATTTGAAGTGAAAGCTGAACTTGAAAAAGCAATGGAAGAAGCTCGTATGTTGGAGCTTGCATTTTGGCAACTCAAACTGGCTGGCAATGTTGATCGACGAATATTAGATCAAATTTTGATCAAAACTATTTTGCATGATCCTAAGTTGCTTGGCAGTTGGATGTTATGGGAAACTAATGCTTATGATGGACGTGATAAAGAATTTGTTAATACCGAAGGACACGGCCCAACTGGACGAGTCAATTCATACTGGCATTGGGATAAGGACAAAATTGTAGTTGAACCAAATATAGATTGGGATACGAGTGAATGGTATCAGATTCCACAACAACGCAAAAAGGAAACTTTAACCGATCCCTATGTTTACAAGGTTTCAGGTAAAGATATGTTGCTAATTAGCACTATTCAACCGATTATGCAGGAAGAAAAATTTCATGGTGTTGCAGGAATTGACTATAAATTGGATGCTTTACAAGATAAAGTGAAACAATTAAAAGTGTTAGAAAATGGTTATTCAGCACTATTCGCCAATAATGGCATGTATGTGGCTCATCATTCTTCAACACTTGTCGGACAAACTCTAGGAGAATCAGCCGAAGATAAAGCTTTAATGGAAGCGATAAAATCTGGTAAACGTTATGAAACTATTATAACCAAAGATAAGAGTTTAGGAGAAGAAGTTTACCGTTTATCCATTCCTATTATTATTGGAGAAACCGATACTCCTTGGGCTTTTGTTGTTAATATTCCCACTCGCACGATAACTGAGTTAGCTGTTGAAACACGTAATTCAGTTATATTAATTGGTGGAATATTAGGATTGCTGATGATTATCGTGTTAATGATAATGATGAATCGACTGATTAATCCAATCACTATAATGTCAAGACGGCTTGAAAAAACAGTATCACATCAAACAGATCGGATTGAAGAATTGCCTGTAGAAAGCCGTGATGAAGTTGGAATATTAGCAAAATCTTTTAATACGATGGCTCGTCATCTCAACAGCTCACGGGAAAAGTTAGAAGATGTCAATCAAGAAATTCGAGTACTCAATGAAGAACTTGAACAACGTGTGGAAGAACGCACTGAAGAATTATCGCAAGCTAACCAAGAATTAGTACAAAGCGAAAAAATGGCTTCACTGGGTCGATTGGTTGCAGGATTTGCCCATGAGTTAAATACACCTATTGGCGTTGCGGTTGGTACTGCATCTACTTTACAAAATAAAACTAAATTTATCAATCAATTGCTTGAACAAGAAGAGGTTGATGAAGAAGAACTGCTTGCAGCATTAGAAACGGTTGATGAAGCCTCTGAATTAACTTTATCTAATTTAAGACGGGCTTCTAATTTAGTTAATAGTTTTAAACGCACAGCAGTTGATCAAACTTCGGAAGAGGTGAGACGATTTGATGTTAAACTCACTCTTGAAGATGTGGTTAATACTTTGCACAATAAATTCAAACGCACTGACATCAAAATTCAATTGAACTGTTCTGATAAACTAAATATTTACAGCATACCCGGTGCTTTAGAGCAAATTTTAACCAATTTAATAATGAATAGCTGGATACACGGTTTTGATGAAGGCAAAAATGGTGGAAATATTGTAATTGCCATCCAATTAGTTGAGCAACGTTTGAAAATAGAATATTCAGACACCGGCAAAGGTATTGCACCTGAAGTTTTAGAACAAGTGTTTGAGCCATTTTTTACTACTAATCGAGTGGGCGGTGGCAGCGGATTAGGGATGTATATTTGTTACAATATTGTTACCACTCAATTAGAGGGTAGTATGATGTGTGAAAGTGTCGTCGGCGAAGGTGTTGTGTTTAAGATTGAATTTCCCGTTACAGTTTGATATTTATTTTATCCTCATAACTGATGTTACGCAGATAATTTTCAAATAGGAGTGCAAAATTTATTTTGCAATAGATGAATTTCCTCTGAGGAATAATATTGGTATCCAATTAAAACTTCAATATTTTATTAAACTAACTTATAAATTGTACTCCAACTTGCAAAATAAATTTTGCACTCCTGTAATTACTTTTAAAGCAGACAATAATATGAAACTTATCCGAAAAAAAGGTAATCGTAAAGATAGTGGTACCACGATACAAAAATCAAAAGCAGGATCGTCCGTTTGGAAAATTCTCGTAATTGATGATGAAGCTGATATTCATTCAATGACACGTTTAGCTTTGGATGGTTTTGAATTCGGAGGTAAAAAATTACAAATACTCAAAGCCATGTCAGGTACTGAAGCACGAGAAATTTTGGCTAAAGAACCTGATATCGCAGTAGCTTTAGTTGATGTTGTTATGGAAACTGATGATGCAGGATTAAAATTGGTTGATTTTATTCGCAATGAACTTAAGTATTTTTTAATAAGAGTCATTATTCGCACGGGTCAACCCGGTGTAGCACCGGAACGTGAAGTCATTGAACGCTATGATATTGATGATTATAAAGATAAAACTGAATTGACGGCAGATAAATTATATACAACTTTACGTTTGGCTTTAAAATCTTATCGTGACCTCAGAACTTTAGATACGAATCGAAAAGCATTAACTAAAATACTTGATGCCGCTCCTGAACTCTATCATCCTCAATCCATAAATCAATTTTTTAATGGAGTACTAACTCAAATAATTGGTTTGTGTAACTTGGGGGAAACGGGTTTTATTTCTACTATTAATAGTGGTGTTGTTATAACTGCTGAAGAACATGAAATGGTGATTCAAGCGGGAACCGGGCGGTTTGTCAATTCAACTCAGAATCCAGAAATAGATAAGATAAAAAAAGTATGTTCAGACCTTATTTTGGGTAAAGATACTAATGATGAATTATCTGCTAACACTATTTTAATTCCACTAAAAACAGATGATAATACCTTGGGTTTCATTTATTTAGAAGATGCTCAGTATCTGACAAAGGCTGATCGAAATTTGATTCATGTGATGGTTTATCAATGTGCTTCTGCATTGAATAATTTACAACTTTATTTTGATTTAAAAAGTGCCCATCAAGAAGTATCCCAAATGTTAGAGATCGCTGAACAAGCTCGTGACATGGCGGAATCAGCAAGTCGTGCTAAAATAATTTTCTTGGCAAAAATGAGTCATGAATTACGTACCCCGTTAAATGCCATTATCGGTTATAGTGATTTAATTCAAGAAGACGCAGTGGATTTAGGTTACAAAGACATCGTACCCGACCTTGAAAAAATCCAAACTGCTGGAAAGCATTTATTAGGTATTATCAGCAATGTTCTTGATCTGTCTAAAATAGAAGCCAATAAAATAGAATTGCATCCCAGTGAATTTGACATTAATGATTTAATCCAAGAAGCAACTACAATTATTCAGCCGATAATGGAAAGTAGGCATAATCGTTTTGATGTTGAATACCATAGTAAAGTTAAAGCAATGTTCAATGATCGCCAGAAATTAAAACAAACTTTGCTTAATTTACTTTCTAATGCGGCTAAGTTTACACATCATGGAATTATTACTTTTACAGTTGTCGATAATACAGTTGATTCAGAAAATACTTCTTCAGATTATGTATATTTTCAAATAGTTGATACAGGTATTGGTATTGCGTCTGAAAAATTAGAAACCATTTTTGACCCTTTTACCCAAGAAGATGATACCACGACTCGTAGCTTTGAAGGTGCTGGTTTAGGTTTATCCATTAGCCAACGTTTCTGTCAGGCTATGAAAGGCAAAATTTCAGTGGTTAGCACATTGGACAAAGGGTCAACTTTCACCGTAAAAATGCCTGTTAAAATGGATAATTCTGCACAAAGTAGTGATACATAAAATTAAGAAGTTTAACCAAGCTAAACTAATTACTTAGCCACTTAACCTAATATAAATTATGACAAAATATCTTGAAACTTTAAGTACCGAATTACAAGAACGATTTGCCGATATTCCTATTAAAATAAAAATA
>JAUCGL010000070.1 GCA_030378105.1 Candidatus Halobeggiatoa sp. HSG11
CAGTGCGGAGTCGCCCGATGAGACCGGACGTGTCGGGGCAAGTAATAACCGGTTTCGCTGAAAAATTGATTAGTTCACGGGACATGGACGTTCCGGGGGACATCATGAAATTTCTGCGAAACTCATCTAAATCAAGTTTTTGATTGTATTTTTCTACTTCAAGTTCATCTTGTTCCTCATAACGAAATGTTTTTTTTTGCAGGTAATCCCAAGTGTAAGCCAATGCTTCACGTAATCGCTGATTGCGTCACATCAAATGTTTGTGCATGTTCATGTTGAAACCAGTCTGGATGTTCCAATACTTGTTTCTTCAAAGTTGCCAAATTTATCTTTGTTGGTTGTTTACCCAAAATTGGTTTGGGAGAAAATTCCCCTGTTTCTTTAAATCTTTTCACCCATTCTTTCATTGTGTTATACTGTATATCGAATATTTTGCTTGCACTTCTCATACTATTTTTTTCTTCAATAACGAAATCTATTGATGCTTATTCAGATTAAGCACAAGTTCCTGTGCTTGCCCAATGACAAGTATACTAATCCCCAGAAAAAAACTAATTGAATGCTTTTTAATGGGAGTATCTGTCATAAATATTTAGAAATTGATTGGATATACAAAATAATGTTAGTATAATTACTTTTATAATTTTTAAATGATTAATCAAATATAATGATACAGACATTCGGTAATTTTATTGAAAAACCAGAAGACAGTGAAGGATATCTTGTAATTGGATTCTCTCCAAATTCAATACCTATTAGGCAACGATGGAGAAATAATGGACTTTCAGCAGATTTTTTAGCTGATTATATAGTCTCATTTTTTCCAAAAACTAAGGACTATCCCTCTAATATTGAAAAACGTACTGAAATAAAAGGTATTGTTAGTTATGTTGCGAATGAGTTAATGGAAAATGCCATGAAATTTTCTGATCCAGAGTCATCATTTCCTATCAGTATTCAATTACAATTGTATGATGATAATATTGAATTTTTTGTAACTAACAGTGTGTTAAAATATTCAGTAGCAGAATTTCAGGATTATATTCAAAAAATACTTAGTTCTGATACTCAGGAACTATATATTAATCAATTAGAACATAATGCCGAGAACGAAAATAATGATGATTCCGGTTTAGGTCTGCTAACTATGATAAATGATTACATGGCTAAAATTGGTTGGAAATTTGAAATAACTAACCAAAAAACCATTGTAACTACCACAGTCCAACTTTCGATTTAAAATATTATGGAAATTAAAAACGAAGATTATCACATCAGTTATGATAATAAAACTATGACCATAAATTGTGAAGGGGCATTGCGATTGGGAGGAATAACAGAATATGTTCCAATTGCAGAACTGTTTAATCAGGTACTTGATACAGAGCCGCATTTAATTACTTTTGACATGCGACAATTACAATTTCTTAATAGTTCTGGAATTAATGTACTATCTAAGTTTGTGATTAAAGTACGTCAGAAAAAAACTGTTCAAATGATAGTACAAGGTTCAGAACAAATTCCATGGCAAAATAAATCGTTAAAGAATTTAAAACGTTTAATGCCATCACTACAATTAGAATGGGTATAATTTTTAAATTGAGGAAATAATTATTATGTTAAATCGTATTTTAACTGTTTTATTAATCGTAATATTATCAAGTTGTAGTCAAGCACCACAACAACCGGAACAGCCAGTTTTTATTGATCCGGCTAAAAAAGCGAAACTTCTCGAAAAACAAGGTAACTATCAGCAAGCTGCTCAAGAATATTTACAAATAGCAGCTCAAAGTTCTCCACCAACTAAACAAGGTCACCAAGTATCCGCAATTAGAACTTTCCTTAAAGCTAATATGGTTGAAAAAGCCAAAGCCGAATTGGATAAGTTAGAAAGTAAGCATGGTTATGGGTTAGAAATTCCGTTGGCATTGATTAATGTTCAAATTGATCTGGCTAGAAAACGTATTGAGTCTGCTCTTGCAACACTGAATGGTATTGAGCCAAATGCTCTTAACCCTTCTTTGCGTTTGGAATATAAACAATTACATGCCCAAGTATTAGCATCTAATGGTAATGTGTTAGAGGCAATCTATGAATGGAATGAAATAGGCAAATTGACTAATTTTGATCCAATAATTTTAAAACTAAATCATCAACATTTATGGAATAGTTTGAATAATGTGGATTTAAATAAACTTCAAAAAATTAAGTCTCCAGAAAATGTTGCTACCGGTTGGTTAGAATTGGCTATATTGAGTAAAACATCACATCAAGAGCGAGTGCAAAAAGATATAAGTAATTGGCAACAACGTTTTCCTAATCATCCGGCTTCACAGCACATAGTTTCACAAGTTATACAACAGTTAGATACTGTTTCTATAAGACCTAAACAAATTGCTTTGTTACTGCCATCTGTAGAAGACAGATTTGGTAAACCAGCAGAGGCTGTTAAAAATGGTTTTTTGGAGGCTGCTAAAATTAAACAAAAATATCAAAAACCTAAAATTACAATTTATAATGTTAATTCAAACAATCTGTTGACAGAATATAAAAAGGCAGTTGATGCTGGTGCTGAAATTGTAATAGGTCCTTTATTGAAAAACAACATAGAAATTTTAACTGAAAATAAATTGACAGTTCCAACTTTAGCTTTAAATCATGTAGTGGGGACTGAAAATACCAAGAATTTATATCAACTGGCTTTATCTCCAGAAGATGAAACTTTGGAGGTTGTTAAACGAGTTTGGGCAGATGGACACCGTTCAGCAATGGTATTAGTTCCAGATGGTTCTTGGGGAGAAAGAATTTTGGAGGTTTTTAGTTCTGAATGGAAAAAACTTGGTGGGCAGTTAGTTCAACATATTTATGGTCAAAATTTTACACATTCAGTACGAAAAAAATTGCGTAAATATAAAAAAGTAGACACGGTATTTATGGTTGCTCCACAACATGCCAGACAGTTTGTACCTCTTATTGTATCGCAGTTAGGTAATAAAGTTCCAATTTACAGTATTTCTCGGGTATATAGTGGAACTCCAAATTCTGAGTTAGATAAAGATTTAAATGGAGTTATATTTGTTGATATGCCTTGGGTATTAATGCCGAACGAAAACGCAGTGCAAATACAGATGGCTTTACAAAATCAATTAGAAAAAAACAGCAAATTTAAGCGTTTGTATGCATTAGGAGTTGATGCTTATAATATAGGTGTACAATTACGATATTTAGAAAAACAGCAATGGCAAGGTCAGACCGGAAAGTTATTTTTAGATAAAGATGGAGTTATTCATCGTCGGCAATTACCTTGGGCCCATTTTGTTAATGGTTTTCCACATTTGCTTGACTAAAGTCATTTTGTAGAACTCAATAACCACTCGCTTAAAAGACGGGTGGATTGAGAGTCTGTTTGCTTAAAGTACGGATACATAGTAGCTACTTCGTTTGGCAATAAACTAAAGGTTAATGAGTCCACAATCCTTGAGCACCACTTTATGTCACGATTACCGAGTATCACGGTTTATAGCAAGCCATATCAAATTTTTTACTATATCTAGCTTTGTGATAGTTCATTCCCGAAACAACAATTTTGAGATTGGCGAAGGTATTGTAGTAAAATAAGCCAGTTTAAAATAACTTTATAGTCGAGTATAATTATGAACAAAAAAGCAAAACAAGGTTCAAAAACTGCAAAAGGTGGTTTCACTAATGAACATAATATATGTAACAAATTTCTAAATTGGAAAATTGATAAAGATGCTAAATCTTGGCTTGCAATAATGGGTTATAATTTTGATAAAATTCAAAAAATTGACGCAACTCAAATACCACCTAAAATAAATCTTAATAAAGCTTTAAATCTAGGAATTACAAAAGAAAAATATGAAGAAACAATTAAATACAAGAAAGCAGATATTCAAGTTAGAGTTGAAATATTAATTGATGACATTTTATACATTGAGAATATTTCATTAAAAAAAGCCAACAAAAAAGCTGGTTTTAATCAAATTGATAAAAGACCTGTTAAAACATATCAAAAAATGTGGAAATTTGATAATACGATTGCTTTATGGTTAAAAGCATTTACTGGAGAAGTTACTCCAACTACGGTTTTACAAAATACAGAAAATTTAATAGATAAAAGAAGGATTTATTTCACAGAAATGCCAAATGATGTGCAAATACAAATCACCAATTTTTTTACCGAAAATAAATTCCTAATTGTAAGCGATACTATTCGTGGTCGTGGTGGCTTAAGTGCAGAATGAATTTTAGTTACTAGAAATGATGAACAACATATTGATTATACTTTAAAAGATATTAACACTTTTGTTAATTTTTATGCTAGTGGTAATGTAGAAATATCAGTTCGAGGTGGATTAAAAATTGGTAAAATAACTATGCAGCGAAAAGGAGGGACTCCAGACCCAACCAGTTTGCAATTTAAAATAAACCCTTTGAATTTATTTGATATTTAGGTAATATGGATATTTTTGATAAGTCATATAGAAACAAATTCAAATCACTTAAATTTATTGATTTATTTGCTGGAATTGGTGGCTTTCATCAGGCATTAAGTTCATTCGGAACTAAATGTGTTTTTGCATCTGAATGGGATAAACATTGTCAAGATATTTATTTTAAAAATTATGGTATAAAACCAGTAGGAGATATTACTGAAATTTCTGAACAAACAATTCCTATACATGATATTTTATGTGCTGGTTTTCCTTGTCAAGCATTTAGTATTTCTGGAAAACAATTAGGATTTAATGATACAAGAGGAACTTTATTTTTTGATATAGCAAGAATTATAAAATACCATAAACCTAAATTATTAATATTAGAAAATGTGAAAAATTTTGCAAAACATGATGATGGAAAAACTCTTGTTGTAGTGAAAAAAACTCTTTGTGATTTAGGTTATGTCGTTTTTCATAAAATATTAAATGCTTCCAATTTTGGAGTACCACAGAAAAGAGAAAGAATATATATACTTGGTTTAAGAAATGATTTAAATGTGAAAAATTTCAGCTTTCCAACTAGTAATGGCAAAATAACAAAACTAATTGATTGTTGTACAAATACTGATGATGAATCATATGTTATAAATCGTGGCGATATACATATAAAAGATAATTTAAAGTTTGAGACCGATATGTTCGGAAATTTTCCACAGAAACCGATTCGAATTGGAACTGTTAATAAAGGAGGCCAAGGAGAACGTATATATCATGAATATGGTCACGCAATAACTTTATCAGCCTATGGTGGTGGAGTTGGAGCTAAAACTGGTTTATATTTGATAAATGGAAAAATAAGAAAGCTAACCCCAAGAGAATGTGCAAGAATAACCGGCTTTCCTGATGAATTTAAACTACACGATAACAAAAATATTTCATACAAACAATTTGGCAATAGTGTAGTTATTAACGTATTGCAAAATATATTAAAAGAAATAATCGACCAACAGATAAATATATGATACATTTAACAATTTTATAATAATACAATGATAAACTTACTAGATTTGGATCGAGAGGGATTAACCGCTTTTTTTGTTGAACTTGGAGAAAAACCATTTCGTGCTACTCAAATAATGAAATGGATTTATCAACAAGGAGTTTTTGATTTTGACAAGATGACCAATTTAAGTAAAGATTTACGGCAACGTTTGCAAACTATAGCTTGTTTATCATTACCAGAGATTCAAACCGAGCAGATTTCTCAAGATGGAACTCGTAAATGGTTAGTACGACTTGATAGCGGAAATAGTATCGAAATGGTATTGATTCCCGAAGAAGAGCGTAATACTTTATGTATATCTTCACAAGTTGGCTGTGCATTGGATTGTACATTTTGTGCAACTGGTAAACAAGGGTTTAATCGTAATTTGACCACTGCTGAAATAGTTGGTCAGCTATGGTTAGCAGAACAAATTGTGATCGCCGATGGTCAAGTAAGAGAAAATTTTAAACATGCAATAACCAATGTAGTTATAATGGGTATGGGAGAACCATTAATTAACTTTGATAATACAGTTAAAGCCATGCGTATTATGCTAGATGATTTTGCATATGGACTATCACGGCGACGTATAACTTTAAGTACCGTTGGCATTGTGCCAGCATTGCAACGCTTAAAAGAACAATGTCCAGTTAGTCTTGCTATATCATTACATGCTCCAAATGATATTTTGCGTAATCAGTTAATTCCTATCAATAAAAAATATCCACTGGCAGAATTGATAAATACATGCCGTGACTATGCTCAAGGTAATCGCCATGTTACTTTTGAATATGTTATGCTTAAAAATATTAATGATAGTATCACTCATGCTCATGAACTGGTTAAATTATTACGTGGCATTCCAGCTAAAATAAATCTTATTCCATTTAATCCTTTCCCAAATATTAATTATCAACGTTCTGCAATTGAAGATATTGATAATTTTCGTAATGTTCTTATACAAGCTGGATTAGTAACTGTAACTCGTAAAATAAGAGGCGATGATATCAATGCAGCATGTGGACAATTAGCTGGTAAAATACAAAATTTAAAAAATCAAGGTTGATTAATATTTATTTGAAGGTTAAAATTTAGTTTCTTAAATTATACATATCTTAAACTTTGCAATAATTCTTGAATTGGGATTTGAAGCTATAGATGATAATTTTTCTATTTAAAAATGTACATAAAACAACTTGAAGTATGGATTTTATGTGTATTTTTGGTTAAGAACCACATTTTTTTAAATTTGATTATAATGAAGCAAACATACAAAATATTTGTATTATGGTTAACATTTGTACTGATAAGTGCCTGTACATCAATTAATTCTAAAAATACTTGTTCTCCTAAAAAGGAAAAAACTGCTGCAACTAATGTAGAACTTGGCATTGAATATATGCGACGAGGTAAAAATGATATAGCTTTGCAACGTCTTAAAAAAGCAATAGATTTTTGCCCATCTTTCGCCAAAGGTCACAATGCTATCGCTGTTTTATATGAACGAGTTCGAGAAGTTGAAAAATCTGAACATCATTACCAACAAGCCTTAAAATATGGTCCTAACAATTCAGATATTCATAGTAATTATGGACAGTTTTTATGTCAGCAAAATAAATGGGAAAAAGCAGAAAAGCATTTTCTTAAAGCTGTTAGTGATCCAGTTTATAGAATACCAGAAATTCCATATACTAATGCTGGATTATGTGCATTGCATAATAAAAAATTGGACAAAGCTGAAGAATATTTACGTAAAGCATTACAAAAAAATCCTAAATTTCCAAGAGCTTTATATCATATGGCGACATTGAATTATGAACAAAGCCATTATCCTCAAGCAAATAATTATTTATTACGCTATTTGAAAATTGCTAAACATACTTCTCAAACCTTATGGCTAGGAATTCGCATAGAAAGAGCTCTTAATAATAGAAGCAAAGAAGCAAGCTATATATTATTACTACGTAAAAATTTTCCAGATTCAACCGAAATTCAATTATTGAATCGTTATTAATCAGAGTTATCCCATGACAAATATTATTGAAAAAACTGATGATGAGACCAAAATAGAGTCTCAATCAAATGAAACTGAAACTAATGAAATTGAGACTAATGAAGCTGAAACTGAAGAAATAAAAGAATCAGCAGATGAGATAGTTAGTTCAGAAATTAACGAAAACCCAACTGTGGATGAAGAATCGCCCGATGATAAAGAAGATGATTCAGAAGTTATACCACCGGGTGTGCAGTTGCAACATAATACTCCTAATCCTTCAACAGAATTTGTACCACCTGGTATGCGGTTGCGTCAGTTACGAGAAAAACATAATGTATCAGTCAAACATGTGGCAGATCGGCTATTTTTAGATGTTGGAGTTATAGAAAAACTTGAAAATGATGATTATGAACATTTACCACCACCTATTTTTGTGCGTGGTTATATGCGTAATTATGCTAAATTATTTGATATTAAACCTGAGTCCATCACAGATGATTTTGATCCGGATAGAAAACAACCGAAATTACGTCCGCAAATGCAGCGTAAGGAACAGGCAAGTAGACAAGACCCATTACATATTATTGGTACTGTTGCAATTGTTATAATTTCGTTAGTTTTAGTTGCGATATGGTATTCTTCGCCAGAATCAACGCCATCAATTGAATTATTACCAGACTCACAGATCAATGGACAACCAATTCTTCCACCTGACTCTCCAAATGTAGAAGAACCACCTGAATCTGGTGAAGGTACTAATATTCCTACTGAACAACCAACTGACGGCGAACCAGCATCAGGTGAAACTTCTGAGCCAGTTGTTGAAACTCCTGCACCAGCAGATAATGACAAAACTCTTAAAATTCATTTTAAAGCTGATGCTTGGATACGTGTCACCGATAAAACTAATAATAGTTTATATCAGGGGACTGGTAAAAAAGGTACTGAATTATCTCGAGACGGCACTCCGCCATTCTCTTTAAGAGTAGGCAATGTTGATGGTGTTGATATTGAATACAAAGGGGAAACTAAAGATATAAAAAGTTATCCTAAAAAGAGAAATTTATTTATTATTGGCAGTGATAGTCAATGATTCAAAGGCGTATTTCTCGACAGATAAAAGTTGGTACAGTTAAAGTTGGTGGTGATGCCCCAATTTCAGTACAGAGCATGACCAATACTGATACCAACGATGTTGCAGGTACTGTGGTACAGATTAAGGCATTACAAAGGGCTGGAGCTGATATTGTTAGAGTTTCAGTTCCTACTTTGGAAGCGGCGGAAGCATTTGGCCAGATAAAAAAACTGGTTAATATTCCGCTAATTACCGATATTCACTTTGATTATAAAATTGCTTTGCGAGTCGCTGAATTAGGGGCTGATTGTTTGCGAATTAATCCGGGTAATATTGGTCGGGAAGAACGAGTGCGAGCTGTTATAGATAGTGCCAAAGATAAAAATATCCCAATCCGAATTGGGGTTAATGCCGGTTCGTTAGAAAAGGATTTGCAACAAAAATATAAAGAACCAACTGCTGAAGCTATGGTTGAATCAGCTTTGCGACATATTGAAATTTTGGAGCGACTTAATTTTCCAGATTTTAAAATCAGCCTCAAAGCTTCAGAAATTTTCATGACGGTTAAAGCCTATCGATTGCTTGCCACTCAAATTGAACAACCGCTACATTTAGGTATAACTGAAGCTGGCGGTCTTCGTTCTGGGACTGTTAAATCTGCTATTGGTTTGGGAATGCTGTTAAATGATGGTATTGGTGATACTATCCGAGTTTCATTAGCTGCTGATCCAGTTGAAGAAATCAAGGTTGGGTTTGATATTTTAAAAAGTCTCCATATTCGTCAAAAAGGTATTAATTTAATCGCTTGTCCTTCTTGTTCTCGGCAAAATTTTGATGTCATAAAAGTTGTCAATGAGTTGGAACAGCGATTGGAGGATATTTTACAGCCATTGGATGTTGCGGTGATGGGTTGTGTGGTTAATGGCCCCGGTGAGGCTCGTGAGGCTCAGATAGGTTTAACCGGTGGTAGTCCAAATTTGCTTTATATCGGTGGAAAGCCAGATCATAAGATTGATAATGATGATTTGGTTGATGAATTGGAGAAGTCGGTTAGGGATTACATTGATTAATTCTTGTTAAATAAATCCCTTATAGATATAAAAACAGTTAGTTAAAATCTCCAATTAAGTGATTAATTAGTTAAACCAATTTTCATAGCAGGGGTATAATGTTGGTAACATTTTGTAAATTTTTTTGGTAGATATTTTAACTCGTTAAACTTGTAATGGAAACATGATAACACCGCATTTCGCTCAATTGCCAAAGCGGTGATGATGGCTAAATCTATATTACTTAACATTATTGTCCCTGCTGCAAAATAAATTTCGCACTCCTATGTGTTGTATGTATTGTAAATATTAAGTATTGGCTACTTCGAGCGACCCTTTCGCAAATCTGCATAAATAAAAATCCATCCACCCAATACCAACAAAATAACCCATTCAGCTACAAACAAATACAATATTCCAGAACTAACAGGTTTAGGCACAAGAAACCAAAAAAGCAATAACGAAGCACAGCCAGATAAACAAAATACAATTTCATCAATAAATAACTGAAAATATTTCCTTGATTTACGCCATTTATCATCCCGATGAGCTATCTCCCATCCAAATAATGTATCTGGCTGTTTATGAACCAATTTTCCCAATTTATCCACCAGTCGTAATCGTATATACCTACCAATTGCCGAAATTTTTTCATCATTGATAACATAAGTCCAGCCCAAAATCAGACATACCCAAGGTAATACCAAAAAAGCATAATAATATTGGCTATGCTCACTCATAATGGCATAAGAAACAATTCCCCCAAATGCCATCAAAGTAACATACAGCAAATTATCCCGAAATCGCATTCGAGTTATCTGTTCATCTTTCAATTTCACATACTCATTAAGATGAATCCACAACAACCATTCTTGTGTACCACCAACCTTCTTTTCCATAGAAGGATCAGCATCATTTGGTAACATATTTTTATTCCTCAAACACATATTTTAATTTGAAACTATAACTTTTCGGCCAAAAGACATGCCAGGTTTGCGAAACCTGGCAGGTCTGAGAACATTTTTATTTTTCTGAAAATCTATACATTATTAAATAATCAAACAGCTTTTTCTTTCTTTAATAAGCTCTGCAATTTGGTTCTTGATTGAGCAGTATTCATCGCTATTCCAACATGTGGCATTACTTGTTCAATAAATTCCAATTGAATATCAGAAACTTCCTGTAGAGAAGCCATTTCTATAACACCAGTTAATTCATCTTCATAAAAAAATGGTATAACTAACAGATTTCTAGGTACAGATTCTCCAATTCCTGACTGAACTTGAATATAATCTTCTGGAGCCTGAGTTATAACAATACTTTGTTTTTCTAAAGCAGCTTGACCAACTAACCCCTCTCCAAATTCAAATTCATTGGCAAGTTGTTTACGTTTAGTATAAGCATAAGTAGAAAATAACTGTAAATGATTGGCTTTTGTAACTAAATAAAATGCTCCAACTTGTACATCTTCTAAATAATTGCATAAAAAAGTTATAACATTGCCAGCCAATTCCTCAATTCTTTGCGTTCCACTCATCTGTTCATTTAATTTAGTTTGGCCAGTTTTTAACCAATCCTGTTTAGCATTTCGTTCTGTCAATTCTTGCAAGGCACAAGTCACCTCCACCGACTGATTAGTTGTATCTCCTAACGCTCGCATAAAACCAGATAGTTTAGAAGTATTAACTCGTTTTGTTAAATCACCATTTTGTACTGACGTAACCGTTGTTTGAATATCATCTATCATATCTTTCATAGACTTAGACATTCCCATCACAGCTCGTTGTATCATGCCAATTTCATCACGACGACGAGTAGAACACATTTCAAAATTAAGATTACCATTTGCTATTTCTTCCATAGCTTTAGCTACCTTGGAGATGAGTTTGCCCATCATTTGACCACTAATAAAAAATATGATAGAAATCACTAACAGAGCAATAAGAGCGGTATTTAAAATAAGCTTTTGAGTTTCTTCCATCGCTTCTAAATAATCAGTGCGATCAATGATAACTGACAAAACAGCAATAACTTTTTTAGAAAAATCAGTAAAAATATCAGAGTAAACAACTACTGGTTTATTATTAATAATTTTAGGAGTTATATAACGATGCCCGGTAGTTAAAATACTAGACAACTCATTATTATCAAGTAAATAAAGGTCATGTTTTGAGTCAAGCGAAGATTCAAAAGTACGAGCAAAATTAAAAAACTTCACTCCTTCACCTTCTTTCGGTTGTCTTGCAACATATAGTGCAAAATCAATCCCATATTCAGCTTTTAAAAATTCCGTATTAAATTTCATTCCAAATTCAACTGAGCCAGTATGTTCTTGCTGATAAAACATAGGTGTCACCGCTCGAATGGATAAACCATCTTCTTCTCTAGTAAAACCTTTTTGCTGTCTTTGACTAACATTAGTAGCAACGATAATTTTTCTATTACTTAAATCATCGCCATATTTTTCGGGTTGATGAAAACGTAAGAAAGAAACTGCATTTGAATACTGACCGGCAGTTTCTCCCTTTTCAACTAATCCAGCCAAATGAAAATGAAATTGTTGAATTGCATATTTTTTTTGCATAATTTCAAAGGATGGCATTAATAATTTTTGTAATTCCTCTCGTTGTCGTTTTGCAAAAGCTTCCTGTACTGCTGGTATATTTGCCAACAAAGAACTGAAAGCTTCGGCTTTTTTAGTTTCATTCAACATTTGATTTAAAATAACCCTATGTTGAGCTTTCATTTCTTTTTCTTCTGCAATATCATATAATTGCCTCATTTCATTATAGGATAAATATGAAAATAGGCCAATTAAGATACTGCATAGCCCGATTGCATTTAATGTTAATTTAGTTCCAATATTCATGTTAGTTTAGTAGTTTTTTCAATAGTTTGTTGTATTTAGTTTAAGACAATCTGCATTTCATTTTATTTGAGTTAAAGTTATGCAGAATAGTTTTAACTTAAAAATTTGTATGTTTATCTTAAATGATGCTTTTTTATCAACATATCTAACTGTATTTTAGCTAGTTTAAAATCATTTTTATGTAACATTTAGTTTAAGTAATTTTAAAGTTATCTGCAAATTTTGGGCTATTTTATCTAAAGGTACTGTTTTATAATGGTTAATTGATAGAAAATAATATTTAAATAATCAAAAAAATTATATTAACCTAAATTAAATTAGACAAATACTTTATATTGATTTATTATATTGCGAATTAGTAATTAAGTATAGCCTTATTTATAATATAGTATATTTTAATTGAATGAGTATATATTTATACGCATTAACCATTTAATAATTATGTTAAATACAATTAAAAAATAGCCATTTATAATCAAAAATTATATATTAATCACAACTGAACATATCATGCAAATTTACTCTATTAAAATCGAAAATCAGAGTGTAGATAGCCATACCATATCAGTTACTCTATTACAAGCTTTGCTATCTGTTCTCATTGAAGGTAGTAAAGGAGCTTTGCGATTACGAACTGAGGGTAGAAGTATGGTACGTGGAGCACCTCCACAATGGATAAAATCTGCTACTACTTTTTCAATGGCGTTTAAAGACAAACAACTGCAAATTGGTTCGCCGACTTTATATGAATCTGTACCAGAGTTATTTCACGAAAATGAAAAAATGGAAGAGTTACAACCAGAAAGTACTGCCATTGATTATTTTCAAGAAAGCTTGGCTGCTGTATTAAATAATGAATTAGAAGATTCTCTGTATGATAAAGCACTGCTTGAGTTATTGCAGGGATTTCGACATACTTTTCATCAAGGAGCAGATTCGATCAATTTCTTTGAGGAAGGCGGTCCAGAAATAACTTTAGAAACTATTAAACATTTCAAAGATTTAGCAGATTCAATTCCACCATCACGCCGAGTTAAAATGGCTGGACGATTAGAACAGGTTAGATCAAATGATCGAACTTTTAAGTTAATAACAACTCCTAACAATATTATTGTTAAAGGAATCACTCAACCGATGACCCAAAAAGAAGTTCAAGCCTTGTTGGGTAAAGAAGTATTAATTTCAGGCATAGCATTTTATACCGCTAGTGGAAAAACCCTAAGAATTGAAACAGATCAAATATCATTGGCAAACGCTCGTGAGGAATATGAAAGGGTTATTCGTGAACTGTAGTGATTATGTCTAGTTAAAATAATGCAAACTTATCAAATAGAAATTGAAACCATTGAGCCAAGCTACCAGATGATTTCTGTGACATTGCTACAAGCATTGTTATGGGTTATTACCGAGGGTAGCAAGGGTGCTTTAAGATTATGTACTGAAGGACGCAGTACTGTACGTGGTGCTCCTCCGCAATGGATTAAACATGCCACTAATTTTTCCATAGCATTTAAAGATAAAAAACTATATATTCAATCTCCTACTTTATATGAAGTGGCTCCAGAACTATTTAATCAAGAAGAATTCGCTGAACTTAATTCAGAACGGACAAGTTTGGATTATTTTCAGGATAGTTTAGCCACTGCTGTTTTAAGTTCTCAGTTTTCGCAGCAAGAAATGGAAGAAAGTTATATGTTGGACTCATTGTATGATAAAGCATTATTGGAGGTATTTTACGGTTTTCATAGAGTTTTTCATCAAGGAGCCAAGTCTATTCGATTTTTAAATGGCAATGGTATTCAAATGACACCTGATTCCATTTCTACTTTCCGCAAATTAAAATCTGTTGTTCCTTACCCATGCCAAATTAAAATTATTGGTATACTTGATTCAATAAGAAACTACGATAGAACTTTCAATTTGACAACAAATGCTCGAATGTTGAGAGGCGTATCTAAAAATATGCTTTCTAAAGAAACTCAAGATTTAGTGGGTAAAGAAGTACTTATTTCTGGAACTGCCTATTTTACTTCAACTGGAAAAGCTTTAAGAATTGAAGCCGATAAAATTTCTGTCCCGGAAGGAAATGAAAGAATTCTATGGGAAAAATTGCCTTTACCAGCAATTTCATAAAAGGAAGACCTGCTAAGTTTTGGAAACCTAGCTGGTCTTATTTAACATTTTATCAAGAAATTTCAATCAGTTATTTTTGCAGAGCTTCAGATAAATGTGGTTGGATAGTTTGTAAGATACCTTTAAATACTTTAGGACTACCAGCCACTATGTTGCCAGTTTTTAAATAATCATGTCCACCACTAAAATCACTTACTAAACCGCCTGCTTCGTGAATCAATAAAACTCCAGCCGCCATATCCCATTCACCTAAACCAATTTCCCAAAAACCATCTAAACGGCCAGCAGCTACATAAGCTAAATCCAAAGCAGCAGAACCGGGTCTGCGTATATCTGCAACCTGTGAAAACAATGCTTGAAAAGTATTTAAATAAGAATCAATATGCTGTTGAATTCTAAATGGAAAACCAGTGCCAAGTAAAGCATTATTAAGCGATGGCAATCCACTCACTCGCAAACGCCTATCATTTAAAAATGCCCCTCGTCCTTTTGATGCAGTATATAATTCATTACGTAATGGATCATAAATAACAGCTTGATCTAAATGACCTTGATGTTTTAAAGCAATAGAAACACAAAATTGAGGATTACCATGTAAGAAATTTGTTGTTCCATCAAGAGGGTCTATAATCCATTGAAACTCTTCACCTTGTTTAACACCACTTTCTTCTGCAAGAATGGCATGATTTGGATAAGACCTTTGTAATATATCTATAATAGCGGCTTCAGCTTGCCTATCAACTTCAGTCACAAAATCATTTTTTGTTTTAACATCTATTTTTAAATCTTGCCTTTTTTCTATTGAACGAACTATTATATTGCCAGCTTTACGAGCTGCTTGTATTGCAATATTTAACATAGGATGCATATATTTAACCTTTTTAAAAAGTAGTGATTATTCCAAAAAACATGCTATATTTCAAATATATAGCAAGTTTAATAATACATATTGCAGAACTACCTATAAAAGTAATAAGGAACGTGCGTGAAATAGTCTAGATAACTGTAATCGCCTCTTTTTTTTATATGAGAGGGATAGGTTGTCTAAATTATAACATGCACATTCCTTAATATTATTTGTAGATATTGTTACATTAAGTGATGCTGTATAAGCTTATATTAAACATACTTTCTTATATCATAAGATTATAAAGTATTATTGCAATATTAAATATATTTTATTGTAATTGAATTAGGAAGATATACAGATAGGTCTATGCTATTAGGTTAAGGACAGACACGCAGATTTATCCCTACAAAATATCATATATTTTAATATTGTAAGGGTGAATCTATGTGTTTGCCCTTCTTGACTTAGACTTAATGGCAGTAATGAAACTCTTTGGTAATGGACTGAAAATAAAATTTTAAAAATTACAACAGATAAACTTGCCGCTTAATAAGAATACTCTTTCCATACATTTAATAAATATATAGCATTTCCCGAATTGGAAATTTTAACTGACTGTTCTTATATCCATAAACCATTTATTTAACAAGAACTGCATTGGTTTGTAGGGACTACCTAATGCTGAGTATAATTAAACAGCTACTTGAGCTTTTATATGAGGATGTGCTTGATAATTTTCGATAATAAAATCAATAAATTGATAGTCAAAAATACTGGCTGGTTGGTGTTGAATTATTAATTTAGGCAACAGATATGGATTTCTTGTCAGTTGCAATTGAGCTTGTTCTAAATGATTATTATATAAATGCACATCCCCACCAGTCCAAATAAATTCCCCAACTTGCAAATCACATTGTTGAGCTACCATAGTTGTCAATAAAGCATAACTCGCAATATTGTAAGGAACTCCGAGAAATACATCACATGATCTTTGATATAATTGACAAGATAACTTGTTGTCAGCTACATAAAATTGAAATAATAAATGACACGGTTCCAATTTCATTTCATCCAACTCAGATACATTCCAAGCCGAAACAATTATTCGCCGTGAATCGGGATTATTTTTAATTTGGTCAATAACTTTGCTTATCTGGTCAATTTCACCATCTGGAGTTGGCCAGCTCCGCCATTGCTTGCCATAAACAGGCCCTAATTCACCATTTTCATCTGCCCATTCATTCCAAATACGCACCCCATTATCACTTAAATATTTAATATTAGTATCGCCACGTAAAAACCACAATAGTTCATAACATATAGATTTAAAATGTAACTTTTTAGTAGTTATAAGTGGAAAACCGGTGGTTAAATCAAATCTTAGTTGTCGCCCAAATACTGATAATGTACCGGTTCCAGTGCGGTCCTGTTTTTGAGTGCCATTGGTTAGAATATCTTGTAATAGTTGTAAATATTGCTGCATTTTGATTGTTAGTTTGTGATTTGTTGATTTAGTTATTGTTTGCTTTTTTTGGACTTTGCGTTTTCGGTAATCATGTTTTTTAAATAATTTTTTAACAGTTCCATTTCATTTTTAACGAAGTAGTCCTTTATGACACTTATTTTTGGTAGTCCGGCAATATGTAGTATTAAACCTACTAAGTCTTTAAAACATAGTAGTTTTTTTGAATCTATCACTACTTTGTTTGAGGCTACCAAGATAAAAAACAAATGAACCCAATGCTAATATTTCATGAAGTCGCTCAAGCAATCCAATCTATTTGTTAAGTTACAGAAACTGTGGTTGTAAGAAATCATTTAGTCTCAGATACAGAACCTTGCAATAAATAATAATCCAAAATTTTCTTCGCAATTGGAGCGGCAGTTTTGCTACCACCACCGCCATTTTCCACAATAACGGCTATTGCAATTCTTGGATTTTTTAATGGAGCAAAAGCAATAAATAAAGCATGGTCATGAAATTTCTTAGCTAACCTTCTTGCGTTATAACTTTCCGATTGTTTAATTTTTATTACTTGAGCAGTACCAGTTTTCCCAGCAAAACGATATTTAGACCCAATAGCAACTTTACGAGCAGTACCTCTACGACCATGTACCACTGCTTTCATACCAGCAATTGCAACATTCCAATAATAATCTGCTTTAAGAGTAACAGTTTCTTTAATACTTGGTGGAACCACATTCATTTCATTAAACTTAGCATCATCCATAGCAAAAACTACTCTTGGTTGTTTAAATTGTCCTCGATTGCTTAAAGTTGCAGTAGCGACAGCAAGTTGTAATGGAGTAGCCAGCATAAAACCTTGTCCAATACCAACAATAATAGTTTCACCCGGATACCAAAGTTTGCCTAATACTCTACGTTTCCATTCTCTAGATGGCATCAAACCACTTACTTCACCAGTAATATCTATACCAGTTCGTTTACCAAAACTAAATCGATTCATAAATTTATGTAAACGATCCACACCAAGATCGTGAGCCAATGAATAAAAATAAACGTCACAAGATTGCTCTAGTGATTGAGAAAAATTAACACTACCATGACCAGTTTTTTTCCAATCACGATAACGATGTTTTTGACCTTTTAAGCTAAACCAACCACGACACCAAGTGCGACTATGTGAACTTCTGACTCCATATTCTAAACCAGCCAAGCCAACAAAAGCTTTAACAGTAGAACCGGGTGGATATTGGCCACGAATAGCTCGATTAATGAGGGGGCGGTCTGGAGAGTCACGCAATCCATTATAGGTTTTAAAATCAATCCCATTAACAAATAAGTTAGGATCATAAGATGGTGTGCTGACTAATGCCAAAACTCCACCACTGGAAGGTTCGATGGCAACAACAGCAGCTCGTTCTTTTGCTATTAAGCTTTCGGCATATTTTTGTAGAGTTATATCTATATTAAGGTAAAGATTTTTACCGGGAACTGGAGGACTACGTTCTAAAATACGGACTATGCGACCTCGGACATTAGTTTCTGCATGTTGGAATCCAGTTGTTCCATGCAATTCTTTTTCATAGTATTTTTCTATGCCAACTTTGCCTATATAATTGCTACCTAAATATTCAGATTTATCTATGGTTTTAAGCTCTTGTTCATTGATTCGACCAACATAACCTATAGCATGAACTCCAGTGGCCCCCAATGGATAGTGACGACTTAAATTGCCAGTAATATTCATTTCTGGAAAATGATGTTTTTGCACTGAAAGGCGTGCCATTTCTTCTTCAGTCAGTCGGTGACGTAAAGGAACTCCTTTTGAGCTATGAAATTTGTGTAGTTGCTTTTTAAAACGCTCAATATCATCTTCTTCAATGGTAATTATTTTACCAAGTTCAGCAAGAGTAAAATCAAGTTCTTCAACTCTTTCTGGAATGATTTCTAGGCTATAGGAAACTCGGTTATCGGCTAACAATACTCCATTACGATCATAAATTAAGCCTCTAGCAGGAGGTAGAGGGAGAATTTTAATACGATTTTTTTCTGATAAAGTATCAAAATGTTCATATTCAGTTACTTGCAAAAAGATAAGTCGTGCGACAATAATCAATAAGCCAAGTAACATAAGTAACCAAGCGATAACTACCCGGCTATAGAAGATTTTGTTTTCACGAGCAGAATCTTTAAGGATGAAGGTTGGCATTTTTGGTGGTTAAGAATAAATACAATTGGTAAAGAAAGGTAAATTATTATTTTGATGTTAATAGGATACTGAGGTCATCAAGTGAGAATATTAAACCAATAAATTATTATTATAGATGAATAATATAGTGAGTTATTGCTCGTAATTTTATTGTTTTTAAATAACTATTCTGAAAATCCCATCTAACGAATCTAGTATCAGTATTTATAAATTTTAATTTTAGTTAAAAACATAATTTAAAAACTTTTGAATTTCATTAATAATTAAACCATTCACAATTAAAAAACCCGATAAGTACGTCGCATATCACGCAAAATAACAAACAACCAAGGCCATAATATCATACTGGTAATAGCCGAAAAAATAACAGACCAACTTATTTGAAATTCAGTAAAAATACTGTATATCCATGCACTTAACAGCTTATTAATAATTACCAATCCCAATATACTTATTGCCTGCTGTAATCTTGGAAATAAACGAATTCGTAAATGTAATTTAACACTTATAAAAGCTACAATACAAAGAGTTAACGCATGTTGGCCTAACAAAGCATCGTTTAATACATCATGGACAATTCCTACCGTCCAACCAGTTGCAACTCCAACCCGATGAGGAATAGCTATACACCAATATATTAAAACCATTGCCACCCAATCAGGTCGCCACGCACTAGCCCAAGATGGTAGTGGCATTATTGCTAACATAAAACTAAACAGAAAACTAAGCACAATGACCCAAGTGCCATGAGGGCGTAATACTAAATTCATTATTTAACAACCAAATCTGTTGCATTTTCCCATACTAATAACACCTCACGATTACGCTCTAAAATAGCTCTCGGTAACGCATGAACTTGTGCATAAGGTTTACCTATATCTGGAGTTACTTCAATAACAGTACCAACTGGATAACCTTTAGGAAATTTCTGCCCTATACCAGATGTAACAATTAAATCACCAACTTTAATTCCAGTGTTTAATCCCGTATTAGATAGATATAATAAGGATAGCCGATTAATGGTTCCCATACCTTTGGCGATAGTTCGCAATCCAGTTCGCACAACCTGTACTGGTAACTCATGACTTGGATCAGTTAACAACATCACAACACTAGAGAATAGTCCAACTTTAGTTATTTGTCCCATAACTCCCCTTGCATCTATCACCGGTTGATTAACAAAAACTCCATCATTTTCACCTTTATTAATCAATATATTACGTTTAGACTGTTCTAAATCTACCGCTAAAACTTCTGCAACTTGGACTCGTTCACTAACTTCTTCAGAAGAATCAAGTAAATAACGTAACCTTGCATTTTCATTTTTTAAATGTTCAAACTTTTGTAATGCAATTTGTAATCGTAAATTTTCTTTATATAATTTAGCATTTTCATTAAGTAATTGCTTACGGTTACTAACGCTTTTTGATAACCATTGACCGGCTTTAATCGGCATATCCACTAAATATTGTAATGGATATACTACCCCTAATAAATAAGTACGTACTGTGGTTAGATAACCAAAACTAGAATCAGCAATCATCAAACTGATAGATAACGATACAAACAATATCATTTTTAACGTTAAGGTTCGTCCGTCTACAACTGAAGGTTTCATTACAAATTAGTTTCTAAAGCAAATACTCCAGGGCCATGTTCCTCAATCATTTCTAGGGCTTTACCACCACCACGAGCAACACAAGTTAATGGATCATCAGCAATAATAACTGGTAGTCCGGTTTCTTCCATTAATAAGCGATCAAATTCAGACAGCAATGCACCACCTCCAGTTAAAACAATACCTTTTTCAGCAACGTCAGAACCCAATTCTGGCGGAATTTTTTCTAATGCACTTTTAACAGTACTGATAATGCTTGCCAATGGTTCTTGGAGAGCTTCCAGTATTTCTTTACTATTAATTTTTAAGCTACGCGGAATACCTTCTGCTAAATTGCGGCCTCTAACGTGAGTCTCCAGTAATTCTTTCCCAGCATAAGCAGAGCCAATTTCATGTTTAATCCGTTCCGCAGTTGCTTCACCTATTAAAGTACTGTAGTGTCTACGAATATAACTTATAATAGACTCATCAAATCTATCGCCACCAGTACGAATAGATTCTGAATAAACGATCCCATTAAGAGATAAAATCCCTACTTCTGTAGTACCACCACCAACATCAAGTACCATTGAACCAGTTGCTTCACTAACCGGCATACCAGCTCCTATTGCTGCTGCCATTGGTTCTTCAATCAGATAAACTTCTCTAGCTCCAGCCCCACCAGCAGATTCACGAATTGCTCGACGCTCAACTTGAGTAGAACCACATGGAACACATATCAATACTCTAGGTGATGGTGAAGGATACCAAGCTCTATTATCATGAACTTTATGAATAAAATATTGCAACATTTTTTCGGTAATCGTAAAATCTGCAATCACTCCTTCTTTCATAGGTCTTATTGCTGTTATATGACCTGGAGTACGTCCCAACATTCTTTTTGCTTCTGACCCAACAGCAGCAATAGTTTTTGAACCACCACTGTTTGGATCACTCTGACGAAGAGCAACTACAGAAGGTTCATCCAGAACAATCCCTTGTCCCCGAACATAAATCAGCGTATTAGCTGT
Source organism: Candidatus Halobeggiatoa sp. HSG11 (assembly GCA_030378105.1). GTDB lineage: Bacteria > Pseudomonadota > Gammaproteobacteria > Beggiatoales > Beggiatoaceae > DRQV01. The sequence goes on from JAUCGL010000070.1 coordinate 21,780, forward strand.
ACCTAAATCAATAGAAAGGTCATTTGAAAAAACACCACGTAAACGTTTAAACATGAAATTGCCGTTAATAATAATTAGTTATTTAGTTTATTAATTTAAATAGTTACAAACAGGTGGTCCACAAAATTGGCTACACCTAATAAATTTTAAAAATGTACTGCTTGTTTAACTGTTTCTGCTAATTGATACGCTATAGCTTCTACTTGTTGTTCATCTGTACCTTCTACCATAATCCTAATAAGTGGTTCAGTTCCAGAAGGGCGTAATAGTATTCGTCCTTGTTTTTGTAATTGCTGTTCAGCTGTTTGCATTGCCAATTGCACTGATTGTTGTGAAATAACATCTACTTGTGAATCAATCGGTACATTAATCATTACTTGAGGATATTTTTGCATTCCAGATTTAAGAACATTTAATGGTAGGCCTGTTTTTACGATGATTTCCAATATTTGCAAGGCTGTTATGATACCATCTCCAGTAGTAGTACGGTCTAAACAAACGATATGTCCTGATGCTTCACCACCTAAATTTCCACCCTGCTGTTGCAATATTTGCATTACATGCCGATCTCCAACGGCAGCACGTTCAAAGGCAATTCCTTCTTTTTTAAATGCTTGTTCTAAACCCAAATTACTCATAATAGTGCCAACAACTTTTCCTTGCAACAGGTTGTTTTTGTGGCGATTTTTTGCTATTATAAATAATAGTTCATCACCATCAACTATTTCACCTTTAGCATCAACCATTAATAGTCGATCACCATCACCGTCTAAAGCAATACCAAGGTCAGCATTTTGATATAAAACAGCCGTTTGTAAGGCTTGAGGTTGAGTTGCACCATAACCAGTATTGATGTTTAAACCATTTGGTTGAGCTCCTATAACTTCAACATCAGCCCCTAGCTCACGAAATACATTAGGAGCAACATAATAGGTAGCCCCGTTGGCACAGTCAACTACAATTTTTAAACCTTTAAGATTAACATCAAACGGAATAGTACTTTTACAAAATTCAATATAACGCCCAGCAGCATCATCAATACGTTCTGCCTTGCCTAACTTGTCTGGAGCAACAGTTTGCATTTCTTTTGCTATTTCAGCTTCTATAGCCAGTTCTATGTCATCTGGTAATTTAGTACCATTGCCAGAAAAAAACTTAATCCCATTGTCTTGAAATGGGTTATGAGAAGCACTGATAACAATGCCAGCTACGGCATGAAAAGTTCTGGTTAAATATGCAATAGCAGGAGTAGGCATAGGGCCTAATAAGCGTATATCCATACCTGCTGCTGATAAACCAGCTTGTAATGCTGATTCAAACATATAGCCAGAAATACGAGTATCTTTACCAATTAATACTTTATTATGTCCATTAGCTAAAACACGGCCGGTAGCCCAACCTAGTTTTAGGATAAAATCTGGAGTTATTGGTGGAATACCAACAGTACCCCGTATACCATCGGTCCCAAAATATTGCTTCATTTTCATTCTTTAGAATCCTTGTTTTAAGATTAACAAGGTTATATCATTGTAAACTGTAATAATTTTCAATAAATTGATATATTGTTTAAAAATATGATAAATTTATTTGACTCTGCTATAATAAAACTTTATAGTTTCAGTAATGCTTGATTAAGTTTACGCTATTTTTAATAACATTGCAAAAAATCAATACACTGTTCAAACACAGCATTTATAGCAATTTTTAATTTTTAATAAACTTCAATATAAGTATCAAATACTTTATTTGCACAAATACCATAATTATGCATAGAATGTTAGCCATATTTTTCAATCGCAAAGAACAATAAATTCTGACAGTCCTAATAATATGTAGTGTTAAACCTGCTAGGTATTTGAGACCTAGCAGTTTTTTTGGAGTCATCACTATTTTATTTAGGAATATCTATACTTTTTCAGATAAATAATTTCACTTAAAACCTACGAGGTTTCCAAAACCTCGTAGGTTTCACACGAATATATTTTTATGAATGTCTATAGATTTTATAGCTAATTTTTGTGATAGCATGATTGGTTTAAAACTTAAAATGACGTGTACTAATTCATATTTTTGATGGTAAAGTTGTTTAAGTTACACAGAAAGATTTCAATTAGGTAA
>JAUCGL010000071.1 GCA_030378105.1 Candidatus Halobeggiatoa sp. HSG11
TATACAAATGATATGCTTTTTTATAACTATTTGTATCTTAACAAATTCATAAAATGAATGTTTTGTCAATGCGTAAGTCCTATAGGTATAAATATAGTTTATATGTAAATTATATGGGTAGTGTGGTTTTTTGTAACTACTTGTATTTTAACAAATTAATAAAATGATTATTTTGTCAATTCGTAAGTCCTAATTTATTGAGAAATTTGTTTTTTTTAAAGAGTTTTATCCACTGAATAGCTGATCTCCAAGTGCAAATTTGTGATTTTTTGGTAAACGGTTTAAAATGGGAATATACCATTTAATTTAAGATCGTTCATTTTTCGCAAAATAAATTTTGTACTCCTAACTTAAACAAGAGAAAACATGACATTAAAATTAATTATATTAGCAATAGTATTTGTATTAAGCGGTGGAGCGGCTTTTTCGGAGTATTTTAGAGGTCATAAAAAGCTTTCTTTTTTAGCAACTGTTATAGCGATTATTGCTACTTTTTATTTGTTTAACGATATTTTGGAAGATGTTAAGGAACAGGTTTCAAATGGTAATGAGTCAACAACTACACAACCTCCGGCATCAAAACCAGCAATTCAACCACCTGTGATAACTGAGGTAGAGCCTCCAGTATCAGCTTTACCAACTCAAGTAGTAACTAAACCTGAGCCACCGGTAAAAATTATTGACGGAGATTTCACAGCTTATTTTGAGCCTAAAAAAGATGAGTTTGAAACAACTGCTGATTTCACAAAGCGTAGGCATGAGTTATTACAACAGTTTAATAATAATGTTAAACAACGTAATTTGGATTACCAAGCTGGAATCTTAAGTTTAAATAAATATAATGCCGATAGTCAACTATTTATAGTAAAGTTAGCTTGGCAAGCAGATTGGCTAACGCAGTTTTTTGGTAAATTGCAAAGTGAAGGTATAGTTAAAATTGGAGTTAAAGAAGCTAAACTTCTTAAGCAAAAAGGTTTGGATAAGCCATTATTTATAACTGCTAGTTTAAATGATAATCAAATTAAAATTCAAAGTGTTATAGTAGAAAATAACCGAGTTTACGCAATTAATTTATTAAATATAAAGCTACCAAAAATGGTAAAAATCCCGGCTGGAAAGTTTCAAATGGGGGATATTCAAGATGGTGGTGGTAATGATGAAAAACCAGTGCATTGGGTAACTATTAAACAACCTTTTTTCATGAGCAAATATGAAGTAACCTTTGCTGAATATGATGCTTTTGCTGAAGCAACCGGTAGAAAAAAACCTGATGATGAAGGCTGGGGACGTGAAAATCGACCAGTTATCAATGTTTCTTTGGATGATGCGGTGGCTTATACAACATGGTTAAGCCAACAAACTGGCGAACAATATAGGTTGCCTTCGGAAGCAGAATGGGAATATGCAGCTCGGGCTGGCACCAAAACTAAATATTGGTGGGGCAATGATATTGGGAAGAATAAGACTAATTGCAATGGTTGTGGTAGTCAATGGGATGGTAAACAAACCGCTCCAGTTGGTTCTTTTCAACCAAATCAATTTGGTTTATATGATACAGTTGGTAATGTTTGGGAATGGTGTGCTGATTATTATCAAAACAATTATAACAATGCTCCAACTGATGGTAGTGCGTGGAAAAAAAGCAGTAGATACAGAGTGCTACGTGGTGGTTCGTGGAGCAACGGCCCTAACGTTACTCGTGCCGCTCTCCGTGGTAGGTTCAACTTCCCTAGCAGCAAGTTTGGTTTTCGTCTTGTTGGTGTTGCTGCACGGACTTTCTAATAAGTTTTTTAACTTTTATTGATACTGCTTTTGATTTTAAAATTTTTCACTATAAAATAATATGATATAATCTCGTTTGGGAGGATATCTTGCTCAAACATAGATAGTTCATCAGATTCAAAATCCATTTGGATCGAATTATTTCACCATGCTCAATAAATTGACCCAACCAACATAATAACTACCAAAAAAGTCTGATAAATAAAATGAAAATGCCAACAATTGAAATAATGGATACAACTCTCAGAGATGGAGAGCAGATGCAAAATGTATCCTATACACCCGAAGAAAAATTAACCATTTCCAAAATGTTACTAACCGAGGTTAAAGTTGACCGTTTAGAGGTGACTTCGGCCAGAGTATCTGAAGGTGAAAAACAATCCGTATTAAAAATGTTGCAATGGGCTAAAGAAGTTGACTTAGTTAATAAATTTGAAATTTTAGGCTTCATAGATAAAAACAAATCGGTAGACTGGGCCAAACTAGTAGGTATTAAATGTATTAATTTACTTACCAAAGGCTCTCATAAACATTGCACAGAACAGTTAAAAAAGACTCCTGAACAACATATAACAAATATTCAAGAAACCGTATTATATGCTGCTGAAAATGATATCCAAATCAATATTTATTTAGAAGATTTTTCTAATGGCATCAAAACTTCTGCTGATTATGTTTATACCATGATTGATGCACTGCTGACTTTGCCGGTAACAAGAATCATGTTGCCAGATACATTAGGAATTTTTAATCCATTTGAAACTTTTGAACATATAACCGACATAGTTACACGCTACCCAACAACTCATTTTGATTTTCATTCTCACAACGACTATGGCCTAGCTACCGCCAATGCTATGGCTGCTGTCAAAGCGGGAATTAAAGGTATTCATGCCACTGTTAATGGAATGGGAGAACGGGCTGGCAACGGTTCATTGGATGAAATTGTTGTCAGTGCTAAAGACTTCTTAATGGTTGATTTTAATATTGATGAGAAAAAATTGCACAAAGTTTCTCAATATGTAGAAATGTTTTCTGGGCAGAGAATGGCTGTCAATAAACCTATCTATGGCAAAAATGTATTTACTCAAACTGCTGGAATCCATGCTGATGGCGATAAAAAAGGCAATTTATATGACAATAGACTTATACCAAGCCGTTTTGATAGAAAAAGAAAATATGCTTTAGGCAAATTATCTGGTAAAGCCAACTTGGAAATGAGTTTAAGAGAGCTGTCTATTGAATTAACTGAAGCTGAGAAAAAAGTTTTATTACGAAAAATCATCGAATTGGGTGACAAGAAAGAAGTTATTACTACTGAAGATTTGCCTTATTTGATTAAAGATATATTTGAAACTCCTGAAGATTTGCCATTTAGATTAATGCACTGTTCAATCAATTCAACTCATGAACTTAAATCAATGGCCGCAGTTCAATGTTCCTATAAAGATAAATTAGTTGACGCTTATGCACATGGTGACGGTGGTTACGATGCTTTTATGAATGCACTGCGAGAAATCTTAGCAAAATTCCAAATAAAAGTGCCGCAATTATTGGACTATGAGGTAACTATCCCACCCGGCGGCAAAACTGATGCTTTAGTACAAGCAACTATTTCTTGGCAAATTGGTTCTTATACGATAACCACCAGAGGAATTAATCCAGACCAAAATATGGCTGCTATTGAAGCAACTGTTAAATTAATTAATACGATTATTTCACAACAAATACATTGAGTTTGAATAATATTATATGAGTAAACAAGTACAAGAAGTTTTGTGCAACTTGATAATCACTGGTGATGAAGTAGATCGATGTTATTCAGCCAAAGCTTTGGGAAAACTCAAAAATATACAAGCCATACCAAATCTTATTCAATGTTTGCGAGATGAAGATGTTGATGTTGCAATAGATGCCGCAGAAGCTTTGGGAAATATTGGAGATTCAACCGCTATTCCTGCTTTATTAGAATCATTGACTAATGATCCGGATGGGGAAGTTAAAACAGCCGTAGTTGAGGCATTATCTAAAATTGATAGCCCAGAAACAATAACTCCTTTGCTGCAAATAGCTGAAACTAATCCAGAAAACATAATTTGGGATGAAACTAATGAATGGAATGCTTGGTGGGATATGCAGCTTTTGGCTGTTAAAGTCTTAGGTACAAAGAAAATTCCAGAAGCAGTTCCTATTTTCTCAGCAATTCTTACCGATGAAGACAGTCAAGATATTGAAAGTGAAATATTAACAGCACTTGCTCAAATAGGCGGAACTGGAGAAGAACTTTTAATTGAACGTTTGACAACTGGAACTCCAAAACAACGCCGAAGAGCTGCTACAGCACTTGGTTTATCAAAATCATCAGCTTCCCGAAAAGCCCTTGCTTTGGCATTGGCTGATAAAAATGTTGAAGTACGAATTGCTGCTATTCACTCTCTTGGCAAGCAAAACGCAACACCGTATTTAGATATTATACTAAGATTTCTGAATGACCCTGAGCCACAAATGCGGCAAGCTGTCATTGAGATTGTTATATCGCTATCAACTCCAGAACAATTAATTCCATTACTTTCTGACTCAAATCCAACTGTTAAAACAACTGTACTTAAGGCTTTGTATGATACTGAGATTCCAAGAAAATCTTTAGAAATAATTCGTTCTTGCCTGACAGATAAGAATAATAATGTTGTTGCAGCTACAGCTTTATTGCTGGCCAATTTGCAAGACCAATCTATATTAATTCCTTTATTACAAATTTTATCTGATACAAATCGTGATGTAATATTGCGGAGCCAAATAGCAACCGCTCTTGGAATGCTTGGCAATTTAGAAGTTGTTAATATTCTCACTTGGGCAATTGGAGATAAAAAACAAACGGTTAGATTAGCTGCTTTGAATGCTTTAATGCAATTAGAAGCTTTGGACTTGGACAATCCGACCCAAGCAATTACGCCATTAGAAGTGATAATTGCTACCCTTAAAGGTAATACTGTTGCTCCAACTATCACGCAGGAACCAGAAACTACCCAAGAAACTTCTCCAGACTCAGAAAATTCATCAAATCCTGAAGATTCACCAGTTAATAACCATCCACCTCAATCAACTATTGAAGCAATAACTCAAAGTAATCAAGAAGTAACTGTAGATAAGGGTTCTACTGAATTACTGCAAAATCCTGAGTTGGAAGATGTTCAAGAATACATGACAATCGCTCAAAAAAACATTAACTTAGGTGAGCATTTATTCGTTGAACAACAAATTGATATTGCAACTGATGTGCGTTATTTAAGTGCCAATATTTTAGGAAATAGTGATAAGCCGGAAGCAATTACTGCATTAATTGAAGTTCTTAACGATGCTGATTTAAAATTACGTTTGGAAGCAATAACTGCCTTAGGACATATTGCTAAACGCTCACCAAATATTGAAGCATTGACCAATGCGATTGAGGAAATAATCAATAATTTAAAGATTGACAATATGCGTTTGGTTTGTATACGAACTTTGGGATATTTAGGTGGGCAAAATACTGTATTATTTAATTATTTACAAGATGCAGAACCAAGTATACGAGTGCAAGTTATTAATTCGCTTGTTAATGTTGATACCAAACATGCTGATAAATTTATCCAGCTATTACAAGATGTTGATATAAATGTGCGTCAAGCTGCTGCTGAAATGTTGGTTAAATTGAAATATACGGATGCAATAGGTGCTATGATTGATTCCGTATTCACAGTAGATGGTGCAATTGCTCGTCATATAGGCAAAAATTTAGCTGTTTTAAATGCTGAACAAAGCATAACTCAGCTATTACAAAAGTTAGAAGAAGTTCCAAATAGTAGCTATAGACGTTTTGTTATTGAAATGTTAGAGGAAGTTATGCTTAAGGAACGTGCATAAAATCAGCAACTAAATTCTTGCTATAGCTTTTCAAATAAAATATTTTGGCCAAGAGACCTGATAGGTTTCGGAAACCTGTCAGGTCTTAAAAAACTTTTATTTTTCTGACAAGCTTATAGCTTTCTATTCAAAATAATCTTAGCCTAAATAATTGTATTGTACAATAAATCAACCAATTTTTATTTCACCTAACACACAGCGTTAAATTTATGAAAAAATATTTATTTTTAGTGTTATTAATATCCGGCTGTCTGATGTTACCACCATTACCAAATATGCCGGCTGAAAAATTAAACTCATGGCAAATCAACGGTCGCATTGCAATTATCACCAAAAATGATAGTTGGACTGCTAAATTTAATTGGCAACAACAAACCACTAATTATCAATTACGTTTCAGTAATCCAATGGGACAAGGAGCGATATTATTAGATGGTAGTAGTAGTGGAGTTATGATGCGTACTGCTGATAATAAAGTTTTTAACGCAGCTGACCCTGATACTTTGATTGCTGATGTTCTTAAACTACATATCCCGGTTACTAATTTACATTTTTGGATAAGGGGTATTCCAACTCCAAAAACTTCACCACAATGGTATTCATTGGATAAAATTGGCCGTTTACAAACCTTACGACAAGATACTTGGGAGATAACATATGGACGATATATTAATATAAAAAATATTAATTTACCTAAAAAGATTTTTCTTAATGGTGATGAGTTTCGAGTGAAAATAATTGTGGATAGATGGAATATAACTTCGCCACCAGTTTAATTAATTTTTTATTATCACGCAAAGCCACTTAATTGAAAAGACCTGCCTCGGTTTTGAAAACCTAGCAGGTCTAGTTGTCAATTTTTTTACGTCTTAAGCAACTTGTATTAATTAAACTGTAAACGATGAACCGCAACCACAAGTTGTAACAGCATTTGGATTGCGAATAACAAATTGAGAACCTTCTAAGTCTTCAACATAGTCAATTTCAGCACCAACTAAATACTGATAACTCATTGGGTCAATTAATAATTTAACTCCTTGATTCTCAACTACAGTATCTCCTTCTTGGACGCTTTCATCAAAGGTAAAACCATATTGAAAACCAGAGCAACCACCGCCTTGAACAAATACTCGTAACATCAAGTCAGTATTGTTTTCTTCATCAATCAATTGTTGTACTTTAACAGCAGCACCGTCAGTAAATAATAAAGGGGAAGGCATTTCTTCACTCATAAAAAAACTCCATAAAATTTTTGAATGCTACAGTTTATAAGCAAATCAAGATTTTAAAATACATAAAACTTCTTCAAGTTCCATTCGCAATTGATGGACTATATCTTTCTTAGACACAGGATTAACCGTTGTTCCAGATAAATATTGTTTGGCTCCACCAATTGTAAAACCACGTTCATATAATAGATTGCGAATCTGCCGTATTAAAACTACGTCTTCACGTTGATAATAACGTCTATTACCACGTCTTTTAATAGGCCGCAATTGGGAGAATTCCTGTTCCCAATAACGCAATACATGTGGTTTAACCGTACATAAATCACTGACCTCACCGATTGTAAAATAACGCTTTTTCGGAATAGTCGGTAAAGAATTAGCGTTCGTCGGCTCCATCATAGAAACTTACTCGCGATCTCAGTTTTTGTCCCGACTTAAATGTCACGACTCGTCGAGCTGTTATAGGTATTTCTTCACCTGTTTTAGGGTTACGACCCGGACGTTCTTTTTTATCTCTTAGTTCAAAATTACCAAATCCAGATAATTTGACTTTTTGCCCTTTTTCCAAGGTTAAACGAATTTCTTCAAAAAATGCGTTCACCATTTCGTTAGATTCACGTTTACTGAAACCAACTGCTTTGGAAAGTTCATCTATTAATTCAGCTTTTGTTAATGCCATATTTAGTTCCTTAATTTAGCCCCTAAAGTTTGTTCGAGTTCATGTACTACTTGTTTAACAACATCATCAATTTCTGAATCAGTAAGACTGCGTGACTCAGATTGAAAAAGTAACCCAATTGCTAAACTCTTTTGGTCTGGTGCAATACCTTTGCCCTGATAGACATCAAAGAGTTGTAAATCAATTAAAGTTTTAATATTCATCTGCCAAATGCAAGCTTGCAATTGACTGATACTTATATCTTCCGATACGAGTAATGCTAAGTCTCTTCGTATTGATGGATATTTCGATATTTCCTTAAATTGTGGTAAAGGTACCTTATGTAAAGGTAATAACCTCAATTCAAAGAGATAAACTGGTGCTTGCAATTCCAAATCTTGAATCAAGCTTGGATGCAAGGCTCCTAACAAACCAATTTGCTCATCATCACAAAAAATAGCTGCGGTCTGACCGGGATGCAAAGCTGGATGAGTTGTCGGGGCAAAACGATAATTAGTATGGCCAATTAAATTTTCAACATCAGATTTAACATCAAAAAAATCAATCTGTTGACCAGTTTGTCCCCATTGTTCTGACCAGCGAACACCACTCACAGCTCCAGCTAACATCTGTTCTTGTTGCAACTCTTTAGACTGAATAAACCTTAAACCAGTTTCAAACAAACGTACTCTATCTATTTGTCGTTTTTGATTATACTGTATTATTGGTAATAAACCAGCCCATAAAGTAGTTCTCATCACCGCCATATCTTTTGCTAACGGATTTGCCAATTCTATTAATTTGGCTTCTGGATCAAGTTTAGTTTGTAATTCTGGATCAACAAAACTATAGGTTATTGCCTCCTGATAATCACGTTGCACTAATATTGTTTGCAACTGTTCTAAAGTTAAAGTTGGTTGTGATGCTAAATTCAAATCAGATTTTGGAGCCTGAGATGGTATATTATCATAACCATAAATTCTAGCCAATTCTTCAATCAAATCAATCTCCAGATTAATATCAAATCGATAACTAGGTGGACATACTCCCCAAACTAATTCTTCAATCTTTTCAGTTGATAACGGTAATTTAAAACTTGTATCAGATAATATTGGACTATAAGGAGTTACTGTCATTCCTAAACTTATTAAAATACGTGGAATTTCAGTAGATTTTATTTTGGTACCCAACACTTGTTTAATTTTAGAAGAACGTAACTTAATTATTGGAGCTGGTACAACGGTATCATCTATAGTTTCAGTTATTGGCCCTGGTTGACCACCAACTATATTTATTAATAAAGCAGTTGCCCGCTCTATAGCTCGACGTTGTAATTGTGGGTCAACTCCACGTTCAAAACGATGTGATGAATCTGTATGCAATTTATAACGTCTGGCAGTGCTTGCTATTGAAGTTGGGGCAAAAAATGCACTTTCCAAGAAAATATTGTTAGTTTTATCAGTCACTCCAGAATCTTTACCACCCATTATTCCTGCTAATGCAAGTGGTTTGTTATGATCTGCAATTATTAAAGATTGTTCATCTAAATCAATAGATTGTTCATCTAATAAAGTAAGAGTTTCACCAGCTTGAGCCATTCTTACCTTTATATCTCCAGTTAAGCAATCAAGATCAAAGGCGTGCATTGGCTGACCTAATTCCAATAATATATAATTAGTTACATCAACTACTGGACTTATGCAACGAATTCCACTCCGTCTTAATCGCTCTTGCAGCCAAATTGGAGTTGTTGCTTTTATATTGATATTTTTAATTATTCGTCCAACATAATGTGGACAAAGTTCATGATTATCAATTGATAAAGTATCTTCAATTTTAGGATTAACTGGCGAACAATCCAAAAATGTCAGTTTAGATTTAGTTAAAGCACCAACTTCCCGAGCAATACCCTCAATGCTTAAACAATCACCACGATTAGGAGTCAGATCAATTTCAATACTTGAATCTTCCAATTGCATATATTGACGCAAATCTATACCAGTTGGAGCATCTTTTGGCAAAGCCATTATTCCATTAGAAGTTTCTTCCAATCCTAATTCTTTAGCTGAACATAACATACCATAAGAAATAACCCCACGTAGTTCTGATTTTTCAATTTTTAAATCTTCTATTTTGGCTTCAATCAAAGCTGTTGGTACTTTCATACCAATACAAACATTGCTGGCTCCGCAGACAATATTTAACATTGGTTCATTTTCACCAACATTCACTTTGCAAATACTTAATTTTTTTGCATTTGGATGTGGTTCAACAGAAACTACTTCTCCTATAACAACCTTATTAAATGTGGCAGCAACTGGCTCCATATTGTCAAATTCTAAACCGGCCATCGTCAAGCGTGCCATTAATTCATCTGTTGAAATAGATGGATTCACCCATTCACGTAGCCAATTTTCGCTAAATTTCATATATTACCTTAAAATAATTTTTAATTTTATAATTAACTGTTTTGTAGTATTGTTGCAATATTTAATTTTTTTGCCACTACTTAATATTTAGGAATGCCACTATTTTAATCGCTAAATAATAGACATCTTTCCTAACATAACAAGTACGTTCACTATGTCATTAAAATAAGGAATTCAAAGTGAAGCTTTGTTGGTAAACAATTTTAACATTTATTAAATCGGCCATTGCCAACTATTTTATAACAAACAAAGCTTTGCTTTGGACTCCAACGACTCATATTCAACAGATTATTTGTTATAGTTGTTCTTTGAAAGAAAGATGTCTAATCTGCCTTATGTTGTTATGTTATTAACGATTGAAATTATATTTTATTTTTGATTATTTAGTTACAATTATTTCCAGCCATTATCTAAATAGTTGCGTTACTTAGTTATTTCAAGCTATAAACCAATTTTTTGTTCAAATCACAATTATTTAGTCAATTATAGTATATTTTATAAAAAAATTCATATCATAATAAAATATTGTTATTTATATTTCTAATATTTTGCAATTACCTATTTATATTAAATAATTTTTCCTATTTGTCAAGTAAAAAGAGAAGTAATTACAATAAAATCATATTTGTTCATAATCCTTATTTGACTTAATACTTAAATGGGTTAATATAATCTTAATCATGTAATTGCTCAAAACCTTCCATAATCACCTTTATACAGAATAAAATTTGCTCCTTATAAACTGATGAAAATTAAGGCTAAAAATTGTTATCTTCATTGAATAATGGTAGGAAATACTTAACATTAATTGAGCAATTACCGTAAAAATCACATTTTGTTCGTTAATTTTAAGAGCAAAAATTCAATTACCATAAATTTAAGGAAATTTTTAACTGTGACTGTACAAATTGCTCAACGTGTTCAAGCGATTAAACCTTCTCCAACATTAGCTGTTACCGCTCGTGCTGCTGAAATGCGAGCTGCCGGACATGACATAATAGGTTTAGGGGCTGGAGAACCTGATTTTGACACACCACAACATATAAAAGATGCTGCCATAGAAGCTATCAACAAAGGTTTTACCAAGTACACTCCTGTTGATGGAATTGTTACATTAAAACAAGCTATTATTGATAAATTTGCCAAGGATAACCAGTTTACCTATGGCTTGAAACAGATACTGGTATCATGTGGCGGCAAACAAAGTTTTTATAACTTAGCTCAAGCATTATTAAATCCGGGTGATGAAGTTATTATTCCAGCACCTTATTGGGTTTCTTATCCAGATATGTCTCTGTTAGCTGGCGGAAAACCGGTTATTGTCCATGCAGGAATTGAGCAAAATTTTAAAATAACTCCAGATCAATTGGAAGATGCTATAACTGATAAAACTCGCTTATTTGTTATTAACAGTCCATCTAATCCAACCGGCGTACATTATACACCTGACGAACTGGCTGGTTTAGGTGCAGTGTTGCTGAAAAATCCACAAATCGTGATAGCAACTGACGATATGTACGAGCATATTTTGTGGGAAGGAACTCCGTTCAAAAATATTCTCAACTTGTGTCCAGATTTATATGATCAAACTATGGTCCTCAATGGTGTATCCAAAGCATATTCAATGACTGGTTGGCGAATTGGTTATGCGGCTGGGCCAGAAAAATTAATTCAAAAAATGAAGACCATTCAATCTCAAAGTACATCCAATCCAACTTCAATTTCACAACATGCGTCTTTGGCTGCTTTGACTGGTGATCAGACTTTTGTTAAGGATATGGTTACAACTTTCAAACAACGTCATTATTTTGTGTTGGATTCTTTGTTAAAAATTGCTGGAGTTGAATGTAAGCCTTCACATGGTACATTTTATATTTTCCCAAGTATGCAGGCTGTGATGGATAGAATGGGAATCAAAACTGATATAGAATTAAGTGAGTTGTTGATTGAAAAAGCCGGAGTTGCTTTAGTACCTGGTTCGGCTTTTGGAGCCGATGGTTATGTAAGAATTTCTTTTGCAACTAGCATGGATAATCTGGAAAAATCTATGAGTAGATTACAAGAAGTACTTGGCTAGTATTTTCATGTTATAACGTTAGGTCAGAAATATTGAAGTATTTGGTTAATTGATTTATTATAGAATTAAAAACCAAAAATATCGTTATTATTCAACTGAATAGCAAGTTAACCAACTGTCCTCACAAATCCCAGCTTGCGGAATTACCCGCACTGGGCTTTTCAAAGTTACTCTCTTTCGCATTACACCTCACTGCCATTATTAAGTTAAATAATGAAAAATTATAGTTTAAGATGATAACATTTTTATAATACTATCTTTTTTACTCATTATATATTCATCAGAAAGTGGTTGTGGGGGGATAGGTTTGTTAGTTATATCTCGACCTAATAATTTTTGCGAAAAACGACTTAAGCGTTGATTTTCTCTTAAATCATTTACTAACAAACCGTTAATATACAAATCAAGAAAACCTTGCCGTGAGTTAATATGTTGACGTAAAAAACCTTCTTGTACAAAACCAAAACTGACCAAATTTTGTTGGGCATATTGGTTATATCCATAGGTATAAGCTATGACTTTATTAAGTTGTATTTGGTTAAATGCAAAATCCATAATCAATAAACTGGCTTCTAATGACATTCTGGTATTGCGATATTTTGGAGTCAATATACCCATTAAAAACTCGGCTCGTTGATGTCCTCTCTTATAATCAGCTAAAGATGCTAAACCAACAGGTTCGCCATTATTAAGCAAAATAACCCATTCAATCTTTTTCATTTGCTGAGGTAAAACAGCTTGCTCTTTAGCTAAACGTTTTTTTATCTGTTCTTCTGTTTGGTTACGTTGTTGAGCTAGGCGGTACAAATCCATAAATTCGTTATCTTTATAACATTGTACCAAAAAAGCAGCATGTTTAGGGGCAAGGCGTTCTAATACAACTCTACGTCCTTGTAAAGGTTGAAATCCGATTGGAGTAGCTGATATCATTTTATTAAGGTGCAGTTTAAGATTCCCAACAAAATTGCTGGGAACTTAAACAGTTATTAAACTCCTTTACCACCATTATCTTCTTCAGAATAATCGTTTTCTGGCATAAATAGTTCTCCAGAATCATCATACTCATCACCGTAATCACCACCTTCTTTACCGCCGTCATCAGCTTCTATGTCATATTCTTCATCTGCTTCAATGACGTTGGAAATAACATAACGATCACATTCAGAAACTTGACCACCTTCAGCTAAGAGTTCATTTATTGGGCGTGGATCATTGGCAGGCATAATTGCTGCTTGGAAAAATACTTCTTGATCTTCAAATCTTAACAATTTCTCTTTCATCAAATTCACTGAGACTATTGCCGAAGTAAAATTCGTTGGAACAGCTTTACCAATTGAAACATCATTTGGTGGCATAAGTGGTTCATTTGGATGAACACGGACTGCCGCAATGACTTCCAGACTAGCCATATCAATACATATTTCACCACCATGTACTGGCATTGAAGGTGCTGCATTTGATTTTGGTTTTGGTTTACTACCTATACCTTTCCAATTACCTTCTCTTTCTGGTGGGGCTTTCATCAGTTTACGTTCTATCTTGTGAATTTCCCTATCAAGTCTGTTGATTTCTCGTTCATCAGGTGCTTCGGACATTAACTGATCATCAAGTTGTATAAACAGTTGTTCAAGCTGTTTTTCTAAATCTGTCCTATTTTCACCTCCAGCACCTGGTTGTTCACCCATTTCTCCCATTCCTGGACCTTCTGCTCCTGGACCTTCCATTCCTGGACCTTCCGCTCCTGAACCTTCTGCTCCTGGACCTCTTGGTTCTGGTGGTCTATCTTTACCATCTCTCACCATATGATCACTATGGCCTTGTGGACCGCGAAATTCTGTTGGAGCAAGTCCTGGAAATAGATCATCTTCTGCATCGGCTGCTAGTTCGGTTCCCATAACCAAATAAACATCTACTGGCATGTCGTTTCTTATGTTAGAAATAACGAAATCCATTCTAGCACGTTCGTCCATTTCACCGACAAAAATAACACCAGTACTTTCATAGCCTTCCAATTCATCCTCAAACATACTTCCATCACCCATCATATCAGGGTCATTAAATGGAGGAATGAAAGCATCAAAAGGAACAGCAACTTGATTTAATTTTAATTGGGGAGCTGGATCAGCAGGAGCCGATTCATCACCTTTACCACCCTGAGCGGATGCAAGACCTGGTACAAGAGCTAATTTACCAGCAGAAGCTAATAACATTGCTTTTTTAGAACTAATTTTTTTCATGACACACCTCTTATGAGTGAATTTAAGTTACATTATCCATTATAGCTATTTATTTTATCAAAAACAATATTAATACTATTTAAAAAAGTAGGTATAACCTATGATAAGGCTTAATGAACTGTAATCAGCAGAAGTTTGATTTTCACTGGCCAACATAAAATCATTTCTTTGTCGTTCAGATGGGTCAAGATTAGCAAGTTGTTTGAAATTACTTTGAGAACCATAACTATAAACTAAGCCTATAGCAGATTCAGAGTCTTTTTTCTTGCGAACTATACCAAGAGTGGTGTGATAGATATTCCAGTTATTAATTCCTAATGGTTCTAACTCATTTTCGTGGCCTTGAAAGGTTTCAAAATCAGTACGGAAACTGAAATAACCGGTCATTTTGCTGGATAAAGCATGTTCAATTGCAAAAGCAAAATTTACTATACTGGATGCTCCATTTTTAACAGTAAGAACGTCTTTGCTGTCCAATTTTATTGAAGTATCACCAACTAAATAATCTCTGGATGCAGGAGTCATGACTTCATAATTACTCTGTTCAGCGAACCATTCAATAGTAGCTGCAACTATAGTTTGGCCAGTAATCATGTATTCCATACCTAAAGCCAATGCCATCGGGCTTTTATAAGTTGCATCCAAATCATTTTGTCTATCATCAGCTAAATTATTTTCAAGAGGTTGATCTTCTCTAAATCTGACAAGACCTGCACCTACAGAACCATTTCCAAATAAACTGATACTTGGCGTGGTCAAAGTGGCCCCTAATTTTAATTCGTCAAAATCGGCTGCTACTCCAAATTTAAAAAAAGTTCGAATATTATAAAAATCGGCATCTGAAAATTTGTCTTCGCTTGCAATAAAACCAGATTCAGTATTAGCAGCTCTGGCTATACTGGATATACTATAACGTTGACTTCTTAAAGCAAGAAAGCCACTGACCCCAACAGAAACATAAGGAAGGACATCGGTTGCCCAACTCGCACCACCCAGCATTTCACTGACTTTACTATTATAAGAAAATTGTCCTCTATAATCTTCAGGTCCATCGAAAGTTATTCCACTATAATCTCCATATTTTTCAATTTCACTAGGTGGATAAAGATAATCTGGATTGCTGTCGAAAACGTTTATTATTTCTGCTCGCCGGCCAGATAGTTTGGTAGATGATTGAGCTTTACCAACTAAAGAGTAACCAAATGTATGATTTCCTAATACAGCCGTACCAGAAATTAATAGTGGAACAATATTTAGTTCTTGAGATTCAAGTTCTCTCGGTTCTCCAGTTCCGGCTCCATTATCAACAGAAACAAACTCCATTTGATAACTATTAGCAGTAACTGAAAAGCTAGATTTTTTGACAAAACCCAATGCACCTGGATTATAATAACCAGCACTTGTGTCTCTAACACCTCCTACCACAGCTCCTCCCATTAATGCAGAACGAGAACCAAACTGATTGCTCCAGTAATGGTGTTCCTGAGCTGTTAAACTAGCACTCATAAAAAATAATAATACAACGTATATATAGCGTTGCATAAAAATCTCCTTTAATATGCAAATTTTAAATAATATCACATTATGCTATTATAGTAACTAATTGAAATAATTTTTCAGACAATAGAATGTCTTCTGCTTGAATAAAATATAAATGAAGACTGTGAAAGATTTTTCTGAATATATATAATGATTTAGGAAACTAAAATGTCAGATATTGTTAAAGTACAGGCTCGTGAAATTCTTGATTCTCGTGGTAATCCAACTGTTGAAGCAGAAGTAATAACTACTTACGATATAGTTGGACGAGCAGCTGTACCATCTGGGGCATCAACTGGTTCCAGAGAAGCATTAGAATTGCGTGATGAAGATAATAGTCGTTATCTTGGTAAAGGAGTACAGAAAGCTGTTGCACATATTAACAATGAAATAAACAGCCAATTGATTGGAATAGACGTAACTGCCCAAACTGAAATTGATAAAACCATGCTTGATTTAGATGGTACTGATAATAAAGGAGTTTTAGGTGCTAATGCAATATTAGCAGTTTCTATGGCTGCGGCCAAAGCTGCGGCCCTTCAGTTAGAACAACCTTTATATCGTTATCTAGGTGGAGCTGGACAAATGCAGATGCCAGTGCCTATGATGAACATAATTAATGGTGGAGTTCATGCTGATAATAATGTTGATTTACAGGAATTTATGATCATACCAGTTGGAGCTCCATCTTTAAGAGAAGCAGTTCGATATGGAGCCGAAATTTTCCATGCTTTAAAGAAAGTATTGAAAAAACAAGGTATGAATACAGCAGTTGGTGATGAAGGTGGATTTGCCCCTAATTTGACTTCCAATGAAGCAGCAATAGAAGTTATATTAGAAGCAATTGAACAGGCTGGTTTTAAAGCTGGCACTGATATTTGTTTAGGTTTAGATGTTGCCAGTTCTGAATTTTATCAAGATGGTAAATATAACATTGCTTCTGAAGGCAAAAAATTGGATTCTAGCCAATTTACAGATTATCTTGCAGCTTGGGTAGATAAATATCCAATTATATCTATAGAAGATGGCATGGATGAAAGTGATTGGGAAGGCTGGAAGATTTTGACTGATAAATTAGCTGATAAAATTCAACTCGTTGGCGATGATTTATTTGTCACTAACACTGCTATTTTAAAACAAGGTATAGACAAACATATTGCTAATTCAATTTTGATTAAGCTTAATCAAATCGGAACGGTAACAGAAACTCTAGCTGCCATTGAGATGGCTAAACGAGCTGGTTATACTGCGGTTATTTCCCATCGTTCAGGTGAAACGGAAGACAGTACAATTGCCGATCTTGCGGTGGCTACTTCTGTTGGACAGATAAAAACTGGTTCGTTATCACGTTCAGATCGGGTTGCTAAATATAATCGCTTAATCCGAATAGAAGAGGAGCTTGGAGGTTATATTACTTATCCGGGTAAAAATGCTTTTAACAATTTGTAAATATGTAACTAATTACAATAGTTTGGACAGTTAAAAAAACTAGTTATACGATGAGTTTCGCAGAAATTTCATGATGTCCACGGAATGTCCATATTCCGTGAACTATTTTTCAGCGAAACTAGTTATTATTTGCCCCGACACATCTTGTTTAATCGGGCGACTCCACACTACAGCAGCTCACTGCTATTTGCGTTAAGCAAATTAATTAGGCTAACCCACAAGAGATTACTCTTACAAA
This sequence comes from Candidatus Halobeggiatoa sp. HSG11, assembly GCA_030378105.1. Lineage (GTDB taxonomy): Bacteria > Pseudomonadota > Gammaproteobacteria > Beggiatoales > Beggiatoaceae > DRQV01. The sequence continues at coordinate 17,542 of JAUCGL010000071.1, forward strand.
TCATCATCTTGACGTAGGAGCATTATGGTTGCCCTTAATGCAAATAGTAGTGACTACAGCAGCTTCGTTGAACTATTTCTTCAAGTTTTGAACTCTCCTCAAGTCACGGATTACTCGACTTCAGCTTCGCCTTTTCATGTCTCGCAATATTTGTTAACTAGAAATTTCTGCGAAACACCTACGTTATTGAAAGATGTTATCTAAACTTAAACATAGCAGCAAAATAGGTTAATTCTAGCCTGTCAAAAAAACAGCTATTTTGAATAATTTTTGCATCCCAATTTATGGATGGCAAACAATTGAAAATTGAAAATTATGGTAGGACTTAATATATTCCACCGATTTCATCGGTGGCTATTCAAATTGAACCCTTTCAGGGTTTATGAATTAATTGTTAGCTTCAAAGAGGTGAAATATGAATAGCCATAAAACCTAATTCTAGATTGAAGGTGTATAACGTATAAAAAATGAGTTAAAATCGGCACTTGCAAATTCTGAAGTTCATAAACTTTTGTTTGGTAGCTATCAGAGAGCTAATTAAATAATTTGAGGAAACCTTTAAGAAATACCTTAACATAGTTAACGGAATATGGACGTTCTGTTAGCATCATAAAATTTCTGCGAACCCCCTCATTCCTTAACCAAAAATCTTATATTCCTAAAGTTCGGTCTTGATACCTTTTCTCCAAATTTAATTTTTTCAGGCAGCATAATAAATAATTTAGTTTTATCTATTCCTTTACTACTTAACCAGTTAATCATGGTTAAAGCTCGATTTTGGCTCAATTGATAATTATGTTCTTTAGTATCAACACCATCAGTATTACCAATAATTTGTAAATTTATCGTTTTATTGAGCTTATCATTCAATATAAATAGCTGTTTAACATCATTATATAACTGTTGAAGTTCTTGTTCTTGTCCAGATAAAAAATCAATCCCTGCCGAAAAATATATTGTAGTTTTTTCAATTTGTTGGGATAATTTAATAATTTCTAATTCAGCATTTATCAACTTATCTATATTAAAACTAGCAATATTTTGTAACTGTGGCAATTTTTGCTGTAAAATTTGGAAAGTTTTATCATCAACATAACCATCTATTATTAATATTTTATTACGTATCGTTAAATTAATATTATTGATATAAGCTAAATCTTGTTGAACTTGAGCTAATAAAAACTGATCAGTATTAACTAATTTTTTAGTTTCTAATTTATTAATCCCAATAACTGTTAAGGAATTATCAATAGCTTTATCTATCCAAACTTGAGAAGCATGGCCAGTTAAATATAATGTATTATTATCAACTGTTAATTTAATTGTAGCTGGCGGTTTTAAACGTAATCTAGCTCGTTTTTCAATGAATTGCTGAGTTAAATCCTGATAAGGAGTTAATTGCAACACTATGTCTTTAATGTGCATTTTGTTAGCAATTTCCTGTGGCGAATCAGCTAGTGGGTCTCGCATACCAGTCACTACCAGTTTTTCATTATCAACATAATCGGACACCACCATAATTCCAGGTGTATCTTTTAAAACTTTTAAATATTCCTGAAATTTGGCTTTAACATTAACTAATTTGTCAGTAATTACCCTATCTATTCCAGCTATCAAACGTATATTTTTGGTTACATTATTTATCCAATCTTGTTCAGCATGACCAACTAAATATAATGTTTTATTTTTTAAAGATATTTTAACTGATTCTGGTGCTTGTAACCATCGTTTAAGTCTTTGCATGACAAACTGTTCATCCAAATCTTGATATGCTGTACCTTTAAAAACTACTTCCTCAGCAGTTAAATCAAATTTCGTAGCTATTTGCAATGGTTCTTCTGCCAATGGGTCTCGCATTCCATATATAACTAATTTACCAGCTTGATTAGTAGAAGAAATAACAACGATACCGGGAGTTGTATCTAGTACTTTAATATAATTATTTAAACGTTGTTGATAAAGATAACTCCAATAAGCCCAATTGCCAGTTAATAACAATATAATCAACAAGACAGCTCCAATTCGTAACAATTGAGAACGCCACTTTGTATGGACTATTTTTTCTTCAGTTTGAATAGTTCTTTGTAAAATATTGCGACACGGTTCTAATTCTTGAGGATCACCAGAAAAATTCTGTAATAATGAACCATATAGAGCATGTATTGATTCAAGTGAACTTTGCATCAAACTCCTAAAACTCAAAGGAGCATCACCACGAATAACACAAGCTAATACTGCATAAGGTCCGTGTTCTAACCACACAGTACGGTCTCCAACCTCTACCATATTAAGATTTCTTTGATCATTAACATCATCACCAGCAAAAGAATCTCGTACAAAATCTTGAATAGCTGTGAACATAGCCGATACAGCATCACTATCTCCAACGTTTATATTATCTTGATGTAAATGTTGAATTAATAAACCAGTTTCACGATGAATCAGAAAAACCTGTTCAACTTTAAAGACTAGTGTATTTTGCAATACAATGTCAGAAAAAGATTGACCAGTACGAAAAGCTTGTAATCGCCATACTAAACCTTTGGGAGATAGACTTTCTTCTAAAGATTTGTTGATACGTTGAACAATAGCTTTGAATGACTCATTGATAGATTTACGAATAGCAGGTCCCATGATTGGAAATAATGCATCAGCAAATTTACCAGCATCTTGTTTAATAGAAATTTGGATACATTCTTCCACTGGAATTTGTAATGATTCGGCTAGAGCAGGATCGGTGGCGGCTTGTTGGATAATACTGGGTAATATTTTAGTGAAATTTTTTAATTGAGAATTTTGAATATTTTTTAATAATTTACCATACTTAACCAACGCCAATTCATTTTTTGTATTACATTCTTTAACTCCATCTATATAGCTTTGCTTTAATTTTTCATTTTGATTGCTTAATTGAACAATGTTAGTTTGTAACTTTTTAAAAGCAGTTTGTACTTTATTATGTAAAGCACGATATTGAGTATTTTGTCTAGTTTGAATATTTTTATTTAAATCATCAATATGTTTAGTTAAATTATCTAGTTGTAAATGTTGATTAACTTGTACTTTATCTAGTTTATCAAGATAGATTTCTAACTCATTTAATTGAGTATTAAGAACAGTTTGAGTTTTTTTAATTTGTTGATTATTAGTTTGTTTAATTTCATCAATATTTTGTTTTTGGCGATCAATTTGTTTGTTTTGATTGGTATAAGCCAATTCAAAATCATGTAATTGTTTGGTTAAATTTTTAAATTTGTCTTGTTGTTCTTGTAAATTAAGGTTAATGGGTTTAATTGCATTGGCTGCAATTTCATTCAATATAACTTTTTCTGCTGGTAACAAAGCATTTATATAGCTATCAGGGTCTTGCTGCATTGCCTGTTTGACACAGTTATCTACAGAGTTTTGTAATGCACTGATAAAATTATTTTGATTTTGTAAAGAAAGTATAACGTCTGGTAAAACTTGTGCAATTTCTTGACTGCGTTGTTTAATATTATCTAGACGGTATTCTAAACTGTCCAAACGCTTGTTTTCTACGCCACCAGTCAATAGTGAGTTTAATTGTTCTAGTTCATTCATTTTTTATGTCTTAAATAAGATGATAATTTTGTGAAAATACATAAAATAATAATGTGTTAATTTCTTAATTCTTTAAAAACGAACTATTTCTATCCTAGTATTTTTTCTTGCAACTTCAGGCGATATACCATAAGCTATAGGTTTGTGATAACCATGACCAGTAGTTTGGATTCGTTCTATAGAAATTCCTCGTTCTACCAACGCATTAGCTATTGCTTCTGCCTGTTTTTGAGATAATTTAAGATTAAGTTCATCCCGATTAATAATGTTGGCAAAAGTATCTGTATGAGCATGGATTTTAATTGTGCTATTATAGAGTTGACGTAAAGTTTCTGCTATTTCATCCAATTGCAATGTTGAATGTAAAATATCCTGCTGAAATTTAAAATTGTAAAATAAAAATACTGGCTGTATTTGTAATTTAACTCCACAGGCTAAAAGTTTTTTATTAATATTATTATTGTTTTTATAATCATACAAAAGTAATAAATTTTCTTTAGAAATAGTTTGTTCAGAGTCAACAATTGCATAACGTTGTTCTTTTAATAATTGCTGAATTTGGATTTTAGCATCTGCATCTGTATTACATATATTGAGATACGTAGATAAGCTAAGGGCAAATTGACTTTGTTTATAATAAAGCTCTGCCAAATCATACTGTGCTTCATCAAGATCAGGTTTTTGTTTTAAAGCTAACTTGTAATGTTTAATTGCCTGCTGATATTCTCCTTTACTTTCCAGTACAAACGCAAGTGCATTGTGAATTTCTGGCATAGGACAGATTTGTATAGCTCTTTTTAATAATTGTTTTTGCTGAGACAAGGAATTTTGTTTAGAATATAAATCATAAGCCTGATAAAGCAAACTATTAGCTTGCTCACAAACTTCAGTTGCTACAACTTGTGAGGTTAAGTTCAGCAATATTATTAAAATACTTGTTTTTAAAATAATCATTTTTAGATGTACTAATTTAAAATATTTATTCCTTGTTAAATATGTCAAATTCTATTCTTATTTTATCACCAGACGTTATAACTGACCGGATGGCTGGACCTGCTATTAGGTATTGGGAATTTGCTAAAGCTTTGGTTAATTCTTTTCAAGTTACTTTAGCAATTCCTAATTCAATATCCGAAGTGCCTATTTCGATTGAGCCAATTAATTTAGTTCAACATCAACATGAAAATATTGATACTTTAATAGAGCAGCATGATATTATTATTTTTCAAGGTTTTATTTTTGATCATTATCCATCATTACAGCAAACTAGTAAAATTTTAATAGCAGATTTATATGATCCGGTTCCTTTAGAAGGTTTAGAACAAGGTAATTCAGATTTTAATAATCAAGTTAATATGATGAATAGTCAACTTAAAAAAGCTGATTATTTTTTATGTGCAAGTGATCGGCAACGTGACTTGTGGTTAGGACATCTATTAGCATTAGGACGTATCAATTCATTAACATATAAGCAAATTCAACAACGGATAATAACCATACCATTTGGCCTTCCAGATACTATACCACAACGCACTGATGTTGGATTTGAATATAAGGATAGTTTTATTTTATTGTGGGGAGGTGGAATTTGGGAATGGTTTGATCCATTAACTGTTATTCGAGCAATCCATCATTTATTACCTGATTATCCAAATTTAAAATTAATATTTTTAGGCACTCGACATCCTAATCCAACCATTCCGATTATGCCTAAACAAAAACAAGCTGAGATTTTGGCAAAAGAGTTAGGTTTATATAATAAGCAAGTTATTTTTCAAAATGGTTGGGTTCCTTATGCTAGTTTAGCAAATTATTTGCTTGATGCGGATGTTGGAGTTAGTTCTCATTTTGATACTTTAGAAACTCATTTTTCTTTTCGTACCCGTATTCTACATTATTTGTGGGCTAATAAACCAATTATAACGACAAGTGGGGATGTATTAGCTGATGCTATTATTGCTAATAACGCTGGTATTGTGGTAGAACCAGAAAATGAATCTGATTGGATAACGGCAATAAAAAATATGTATGATCCTGATTGTTATTCAGCTTATTTAAATGGAGTTAAAACATTAGCTGAAAAATATCGTTGGTCTATTGTAACTGAACCATTACAAAATTTATGTGCTAATGCTAGTTTGGCTCCAGATATGACTGTAGAAAATGGTCTAAGAAAATCTCAAATATGGGATTGTGAATATGAATATAATTTATTAAAAAATCAATTAGCTATTATAGAAAATTCTAATTCTTGGCGAATAACAGAATCATTACGAGCTATGCGTCGCTTCATAAAAATATAGAAGGAATAGCTTATAGACCTACTAGGTTTTCAAAACCTAGTAGGTCTGTTTATTTGGTTCTTTGTTGTATGTATGCAACAACTTTTTATGTATTAAATTAATATTTGCTAAATAAATCTTGCATTATATATTGACACAGTATAAAATAATGTGTAGTATTTTGAAGAAATAAATTATTTAATGATGTGTATA
>JAUCGL010000072.1 GCA_030378105.1 Candidatus Halobeggiatoa sp. HSG11
TGAACCTCTTCCATAATAAATATGGAAAAATAACCAATCTTTTAATAATCGGACAGCTCAAAACTCATACTGAATTTTTTATGTTACGTTATACTTATGGTTACCTTTCTTTTGTCAGGCTGTCAGGTTCCACCACTTTTTACAAATGCAATTTCCCCCAGCATCCTCTCTTCCCAACCCTTCGGCAATTTAGCATTTTCAACTATCAATTTTCCATTCTCCATTAATTGAGCATTCTTTTTCCAATGCTTCTTTCACAAAACTAAATGCTTGATAATATTTATTTAAAATATCATGAAATATTTCATCAGCAGTTTCCTGATTATAAGTATGAACATTCCTACTTTTAATACTTTCCATAAGAACTTTCCCACAATTTACATCAATTAATCCCCTATTCACCGCCAACTGAAAAGCATCTCGACTACCTTGAATACCTGTTTCACCTATACACTCATAAAAATCCTTAATCGCTTGCCACGATAATTCCTGATTATATTCAAAACGTTGAATTAATCCTTCTTTTTCCAAATCTGATAAATCCCTAACTGTTGCCTGCTCTACCCCAAGTTCTAATTGCTTAAAAGCTTTTTTAAAATTATTTAACCGTTGTATCCAACGAATATTTTCCATTAAATCAACTCCCTAACATTCTTCATTATCTCACGACTTTCCTTATCTAAAACTTCCATTTCAGCTAAAATTTCTTGAGAATGTCGCAAAGGTGCCTCTTCAGGCGTATTAGGATTTTTAGCAGAAAGATCAAAAGTAAATTGATCAATATCCTTTAAATTAACTGTCCACGAATTCTCACTTTCAGCCAATGTTTTTTGCAATGCCACAAAATCAGCCAAATCCTTTTCATTAAGCGGATTAGTTTTCCCTAAATTTCTAGCCAAATTAAGCTGATAAAACCAAACTTTTTTAGTAGACTTACCTTTCTCAAAAAACAATACCACCGTTTTAACTCCGGCACCAGTAAAAGTTCCACCAGGTAAATCCAACACCGTATGCAAATAACAACTGCTCAATAACTCCTTACGCAACGCAATAGAAGCATTATCAGTATTACTTAAAAAAGTATTTTTAATAACCACACCAGCCTTGCCACCAGCTTTTAATATTTTAATAAAATGCTGCAAAAACAGAGAAGCAGTCTCACCAGTTTTTATAGAAAAATTCTGTTGCACTTCAGCCCTTTCCTTACCACCAAAAGGAGGATTAGCCAAAATCACATCATAACGATCCTTTTCCTGTATATCAGCAAGATTTTCCGCAAGAGTATTGGTATGTATAATATTTGGAGCCTCAACCCCATGCAATATCATATTCATAATGCCAATAATATATGCCAACGACTTTTTCTCTTTACCGTAAAAAGTTTTCTTCTGCAACTTCTCGGTATCAGCAGTAGATAATTTCTTACTCTCCTTTAAATACTCAAACGCCTCACACAAAAAACCCGCAGAACCAACCGCACCATCATAAATTTTATTACCAATTTTTGGTTTCATAACCTTAATAATGGTTTTAATCAACGGTCTAGGAGTATAATATTCACCACCGTTACGCCCAGCATTCCCCATATTTTTAATTTTTCCTTCGTACAAATGACTCATCTCATGCTTTTCCTTATGAGTTCTGAAACGAAGTTCATCAATATTATTTACCACCTCACGCAGATTATAACCACTTTGAATTCGGTTTTTCAACTCAGTGAATATCTCACCAATTTTATACTCAATAGTATCTGCATGTTCCGCATTAGTTTTAAATTTCTTCAGATAGGGAAAAAGCTTACCATTAACAAAATCCACAAGATCATCACCAGTTAAAGCATTGTGATCAATTTTGCCATTTTCTAATTTTGGTGCTGCCCATTTTGTCCATTGAAATTCGGGAGCAATAATATTGGTATAAGTATTTCCTGTCAGTTCGGCTGCTGTAGCTTTATCTTTTTCTAAATCATCCAAATATTTCAGAAACAAAACCCACGAAGTCTGCTCAACATAATCTAACTCACTACTACACCCTGCATCTTTCCAAAGGGTATCATCAATATTTTTAAAAGTCTGTTCAAACATTTATATCTCTTTCATAAGGAGTTCAAAGCGAAGCTTTGTAGGTAAACAATTCATTTATACAGGACAAAAAATCTGTAGGCTTGGCTACTATAGCAATTATTAATTAACTATTTTCTGGTATCAAAGTTCTATCTTAAAATACTTAAATGAATACCGCAGAGCGGTATGGTAGGCATTCCTAACGAAACATCTCATCGTTATACAAATTAAGTCCCAAGTAACAAATGTAGGGTGGATAGAATGAAATGAAATCCACCATTTTGAAGGTTCGGTGGGTTTCCACTTCGTTACTACCCACCCTACATAATACACTTTCATTTCAAGCACTTAAATACTTGTGTATAATGATGAGACGAGACGTTGAGAACGAGATAAAAGAGAGATACCTGACAGGTTTTGGAAACCTGTCAGGTCTGAGAACTTTTATTTTTCTGAAAGCCGATACCTAATATCAAAAAACTATCTCTGCGGAAAATTTCCAACTTTCAATTCAGGAAAACGATGCGTTTGAGAATCTTTATCTGTTACAACTACCGAAAATTGTTCTGGTTTAACTCCAATTAAATTATCCAAAGTTCCTTTCGCTAAACTATTGCTTGGATAAGTATAATTAACCGCATATAACTTATCCCCATTTGGCAAAGTTTCCAGCAAACTCATCGGCCAACTTAGCTCATCTTGTTGTAAAATAACAGTTTGAATGGCAAATAAACCTTCCCGAACTATTGCTTTAAACATAAACTGAGAATCACTACCATCTATCAAAGTTGGATTAGACTTATGCACCAAAGCTGGATCAAAACCCACAGCCAACACTTGCGGTTGTCTACGCCGAACTCCAGCTTGATGCAAAGGCTCAATATTCAAAGATTTAGGTGCAACTTGTTCCAAAGGATAGCTACCAATTTCTAAATTAGGATAGATATGAAACTGCCCAGCTTGATCTGTTGCTCGTATCTTAAAATTCTCAAAAATATTATCAATTGTAACCACTGGATAGGAACCTTGCTCAAAAGTAAATACCGTTTCATAACGTTGATCACCATTGGCATAAGTAGCCACATGCTGCATAACCAATCCGAAATTTTCCGTTATCGACCCAGAGCCACCACCAAAACTAACAGTCTGCAACGGTGTCCTTCCCGGCCGAACAATGGCGAAGATTTTAACATTAGTATCTAATAAATCTATCAACATTGGGTCAAAACCAGCCATCAATACTTGTGGTAATTCACGCACTATCCCAGTTACCGGAATAGTAACATTAGCTCGGTCAATCACAGTTATAGGAACAGTATAGGAAGCATTGACTGATTTTGAATAAGCTTGCAAAGTTACGTGATAAGTTCCGCCTTGAGTAAATTTATGGCTAGGGTTAATACTAGTAGAAACTTTGCCATCTCCAAAATCCCATTTATACTTTAAATCATCTGCTGTAGAAAAAGATTCATTGCTAAAAAATACTTGCAAAGGTTTTTCCCCAAACATAGGAGAAACCCGGAATCTAGCTTGTGGTAAAACAGTTTCATTTTGAACATTAAAAGCTTGTTGCCCAGTTAATTGTTGACCTTCGGCATTAAAAGCAGTTAAACTAACAATAAATTTACCTAAACTAGAATAAGTATATGAAACTATAGATTTATCTGTTCCAACTTCCTTGCTATTGTCTCCAAAGTCCCAACGGATAAAAGTAGCTTTAAAACTTTCTGGTAAACGAGCTATAAATAAGCGTTGTAATTCTGGCTGAGTAACAATATCAATTGAAACCGGTAAATCAATAGTTTCTTTTGCAAATTCTAAGGTTAAGTCATATTTACCGGCTGACATATCTTCAAGACTAGTTGCCTCTAACAATAAATCACCGTCATGCATAGGTGTATAACGTAAAGTTTTATCACCTTGATTTAACAAACGATTAAATTGATCATATAAGTATAAATAGCTATCAAAATCATCTGAAGTCATATTGATAAGCAATTCCTGACCAGCAATAACAGATGTAATTCGATAGCGGTCAGCCAATGCCCCAGAACGAGTTTGCGAATATTGATCTGAAGTAGCTAAATCACCGGAAACTGTATTTGATTCTCGCAACACTATACCCTCTGGAACTGCACCAATTGATATAGGCTCATTATGATAAGCGTAAGCTCCCTTGTCATCACTAACAGTTAGACCAACACTATAATGCCCAACTTGAGAAAATGTATGCGTAATAGTATTTTCAGTTGTACATGTCACCTGAGTTCCATCTCCAAATTGCCAACAACGTTCAGTTATTTCACCATCAAGGTCTTGGCTTAAATCAGTGAAAATTATTGTCGCCGGGATGATAAATTGTTCAGCAACTAGCTTAAATGGATAAATTCTTGGTGGCCGATTAATGCTGTTAGCCAGAATTTCTAAACTATAATTTCCCAGTTCGGTTCGGTCATAAGTGGTTGCTTCAATATAATAAGTTCCAGCAACTTCAGCAGTAAATACAATTTCAGCATTAGTGGTATTAAGCTCTTTATCGTCATTAGTAGCTAATAATTCTTGGCCGCTAACATCTGCAAATAAATGTAAATAAGAATTAAAACTTGCTGACATACGAATTGTAACAGTTTCATCAGTTTCTAAATTTAACGCATAAGCATCGGCTGGAGTTGCCACCCGTTGCAATGACCAATTGTCAGTTTTATCTAAAATTCCGGTTCTCAATTCATCTACGTTTAAAAATGGGGCGGCACTGAAATCTTCTCCACTTTCGTCATGTGGCAAAGCTTGTGATGGTTGAAAATTAAGAATCTTTTCTTGAACTGAGGTTGATATAGTGTCATAGATAAAAGTTGGATTACCATATATTTGGGTAGCAACTTGATGAGCGGTTGCGACATCTTTGGTTTGAGCCACAAAATAAATTAATCGTACTGATTGTTTAGCTGGTACTTTAACAATAGGATATTTCCAACTTAATAAGTTATTATTTAAAGTATAAGTTGCAGTGAAAGGATTATTGACTTGAGAATGGTAATGCAATAAGGTAGGTTTGTTATCTGCTTCGGTAATTAAAAAATTAGTTTGGGCTGCTGCTTCTGTAGATGCACCTAAGTTACCATATACTTCTACTTCAACACTAACATCAGTATTAGTTGGATTAGTTAAAATTTCAGTATAGCGAGCAAAGTTTTTAGTTTTGGATACATAAATATTACGTTTGATTTCTAAACCACTACCCGGCTCAGTAAAAACTTCTAAACGTACTTTTCTCCCATTGGGAGATATACCAGCAATATCACCAACATAGTTCGCTCCATTAATTCGTAAGTGATACATATTATCGTAAGCATTTAAAGTTCCATGTTGCAGAACTCCATTAGAACCTATATCATATATAAAACTTTTACCATCAAATAGTTGCATGGCATAAGTAGATGATGATAATAGTAATAAAATGATTGCCAGTTTTTTCATTATTAAATCTCTGTTTTGTTAAATATACAAAATTTATCTCAAAAAATTATTAATGGTTAATTATAAATTGTTAATGAAAAATCCAAGTTTTTGAGACAGTTTTTTTCTGAAACTCTCATAAATAGAAAGTTATATATAGTTTTTCAGATAAATAATTTTACTAAAAACCTACGAGGTTTCCAAAACCTTACAGGTTTCACATGAATATATTTTTATGAATGTCTATAGGTTATTTGATAGGTACTAGCCGATCACCAAATGGGGTTCGTACAACTCGCATACCTGGTGGTACATCTTCATCTTTAATAACTTTCCTTTTAAAGTTCTTATAAATTTCTTTACGTTTCTCAATATCTTTTTCTCGTTTTTTATTTCTTTCAGCTTTAGTAACTGGTGGTTTAGGTATAGTCCGTGGCTTAGGTGCTTTTAACGCTTTACGTTGTTTTAAGCTCAAAGCAGCAATTGTCAATCCATTAGTTTTCTCAATACATTTAACTCCGGCTTTCTCTCTATCCTTTCTACAAGGAGCATTTTCTGGGTACTCTATTTCAGCTTCACGAGCTTCTACTTTCAATAAAAAATAACCTTTAAACTTTTCCAAATTTATTGGAGTACGTTTATTATCTTTAAAGTATTGAATAAATTCCTTTTTATCTGGGGCAATTAATATCGCAGCTCGTTTACTTCCAATTATACTTGTCCCTTTTAAAGAAAAATCTTTTTGTGGTAATAATTTTTTAGGTTTTTTATTACGATTTGGTTTAACAGAAGTTTTAGCTGTAAATGGAGTTTGAAGTTTTTTTGTTCCTAAACTATTAGTTGTTATGTCAGATGGTTTAGGAGGTGGTGGTTTACCACGATCAGGATTAAATAAATCAAAAGCTAGCACATTACTAGCATACAGTATCATAACAAGTATAATATATTTCATATCGTTATCTCCAAACAGAAACGGCACACCACAGTATTCATGATGTGCCGATTAAGTTAAAGTTTAAAACCAGAATTCAAAGGTTTATTTTAAATGTCAATAAAGTTTGAACTCCTCTCAGTTCCAAAAATTAATTATTAACATCAAGTCTAATTGGAGCGCCAGTATAATTAATAGCTCCATCTTCTAAACGGTAACCCAAATATACATTAATTTGACCAGCAGCAAAATCTTTTGCTTCAAGTTGACCTTCCCACAATAGCATAGGTACTGTTAATGCATCAGCAGTTATTTCATGGTCAGCTTTGTAAGCATCTAAAGTAGTAACTTTGCCATCCCATGGATCCAGAGTTCCATCACGGAAATCATAGTATATAGGACCAAATTCAGCAAGTGGGAATGATATTCCATATACCACTGCTACAATCAAGTCAGCTTTTTTACCAACATCAGCTTCATCAAAAGTAATACTACCAGCCCACAATCCACTAACTGGCATCTCTGATATAGATACACTATCAGCCATGTTCATGTCACCACCAGCAAGTTGAACTCCACCTTTGAATACTGCATTAGATTCTGTTGGTTGACCATCTGGACCTGTTCCAACTGTAGTAGAAGCTGGTAAAACAGCACAAGTTTCTGTATCTGCTTTCCAAACGTTACCATTTGCAGTACATTCTTCTTCAGTTGCACCACCTTCAACTACTTTTCTATTAACATTGAAGATTCTGGTTTCTTTCTCGCCTTCAGGATCACCAGCGTTATAGAAGGTTATACTAAATTGACCTACAGTAGCACCAGCATTAATAGCAAATATCTTACTACTTGGTGGAGTTGAACGAGTTTTAGCTCTTTCAATTGGGTCAATTGGAGTGAAGTTGAGGTTAGCATTATTAACTACTTGAACTTCATTAACTTGTGTACAAGTACCAATGAAGATACCACCTGCTGCTACAGCAGTTTCATTATCAAAGATACCACCGACTTCCTTACATTTAACTTCTGGACGATCAGGTATATCTTCCCAATAAATTTCACTTACTTGAGGTGTGACAATTGTAGCACCCTCTTCAAAACCACTTGTATCAGAGTTGATTTCAAAAGTAACAAATGCTTCTGTAGCACCAGAGAATGGGCTACCAGTTTCATCAGTTAATTCTACCGCCATAGCTACGACACTATTTATTGGTAAGTTAGTGTCTTCAATGTAAGATTTAATAATAGCTTGAGTATGTGGTTTTGGTACAGTGGTCTTCACTTGTAAACCATCTACTCCTAAACCTGGTTTAGTAAAGGTAACATTAATAGTATCTTCACCAGCAAAAGCTACTTCACCATCAGTAGCATAAGTCACCTTAGCTACTTCACCAGTGCTATCAGCTTCAACTCGACCTGGGATTCCATAACCTCTAGCAGGATGATCTACACTAGTAGCATTAGCAGAATCAATTCTGAAAGTACCAGTATCATCTTCAGTAAGTGGTTGGACACCAGTTACACTATTACCATATTCATCAAACATTTTGAAAGAAACTTCATATAAGCTAGTTTCAAATGTCTCATCTGCAGTTATTGGACCTGGATTAACAGAATCTCTCTCAATTCCATGAGCATTTTGTAATTGAACAACAGTAGCAGCAGCAGGAAGAATACCAGCTTCAGTTATACCTCTTGATAACCGCATTGCATCAGTTTCAGCAACTGTAACAATTGTTTGACCAAAGTTACCAAGTGCATCACCAACTAAGTAAGTACCACTATCAGTAGCTTTTTTGAATAGAGCTTGAACATGGTATGGAGCTTCATTCTTACGGTTAACGGTAAGCATTTCTCCAGTAGCAGTTGTTATTGTAACAGCACCTGGATCAGCACTTTTAGCAGTAAGAGAATCAATTCTTATATCACCTTGATTGTCAGTAATATAAACTGTGAAAGCATCAAATTCAGCACCAGCTAATTGAGAAGTATTAAATTCTTTAATTGCAAGTTCAGCACTTTCTGCAACAGCAGTTATTTTTAAGGCATCATTAACAACTTTAAGTTCTAATGGAGCAGAAGAACTAATACCAGTTAATGCAGTACCAGAACTATCAACTGCGGTTGCTGTTAAGGAAGTTGTACCTACATTAAGAATTTCACTAGCAGCATTACCAACCTTTGAATCAGTACCTGGACCAGATTCATCACTAGCAACTGAAGCAGTTGCTTCATCAGGAATACTTAAATTAAGAGCTGTATTACTGAATATACCATTAGCATCTGTAACGCTAATTCTGATATTTTCTCCAGTATTATTGCTAGTAACATTACCGTATTCATCAATTACAATCGCTTTAATTGCAGTACCTTGAGCAACTTGTTCACCAGCAGGAAATCCAGTTTCATCACCAGCTTTAGCAACAACTGTTTTATCAGAGCAAAGTGCTAAACCACTAGGAATCCCAGTTCCATGCACCATAACTGTATCAGAATAGAATAAATCAACACTGTCGCCGTCGAATGGTTCGCCATCTAAGGTAGCGAAAGTTGCTTCAATATAGTATTCACCAGCTTTAACTACTTTACTATCTACAGTTATGCTAGCAGCACCTTTCTGCATTCTAGTTACATATGAAATTGATTCAACAGCTTCTGGTTGAGGACATTGATTACCAGAATTTTCTTTTTTACGAAGAGTAACTGTAACATCACCAACTGCGATAGGGTTAATGGCTTCTACAAAAATCTTACTACCTTCTTGCCCAGCAGTCATTGCACCCAAGATGCCATCATTAGGCATTGGCTCACTAATAATATTACCGTCATCATCCTTTTCGGCACAAGATTCGTTAACTCCACCTTGACCAATACAATCTTGTTCACCCCTAGTATCATTACCAGAAGGTATGAAAGCAGTTATATCTAATCCTAATGGATTACTGGATGAGGCTTGGATAACACTAACATCCTTAGTGGTTCTAGCTATTTCGTTAAATAAAACACCACCAGCAGGGTTAGCTGTTCTTTCTTGTAAGATAACTTCAATTTTATCAGTACCTTCTGTTTCAGGTTCATATTGAATATGAACTCTACCAGTACCTTGAGTCAATCTAACATATTTAACATCAGCAGCAAAGTTACCACCAGAAACTTCTTCACTAGCTTGCTCACCAGGATTAGTATCACCACCAAGCACTGTACCTATTTCACTGCGAACAGTTGCTATGATAACTGCACCTTTTTGCTCTCCGAAAAGATCAACTTCGCCACTTTCATTAAGCCCCAGCAAGGCTAAGTTGATAATATCTCCACCTCTAACCTCAGTCTTATCAAGGATAAAAGCCCCATCAACGGTGGTGGTTTCAGCCAAAATGCTACCGCCGCTTATAGCTAGTGCTATAGCTGAGGCTAATGCTGTTTTCTTAAAGTTCATTATAAAAAATCTCCAATATAAAGTTTAAACTTCAGTAATCTATTAAATCTTCATTGTGGCTAAAAAGATACACTTAAACTATAACCTGTGTCAATACTACAACAGATTATTATACCAAAATTAATCACAATTGTAGAATGATTACTAAATACCATTACTATAAATATTGCACATTGCTATTCTATCGTCAAGGGTTAAAATGATTTTTTTATTTTTTACCGTAAAAAGTTCAATTTATATTTAATGTTTTAAGACTTATAGACGTAGCAATAAAAACCTAATTACAAATTATTATATTAAAATTCTAGTGTAAGTATATCCAAGTTTTCTAGTTCTACCCAAATGATTTTTCGAGCTTGTAATGATGATTTATCAGTAAAGGATAATGAAGCTGATAGCTCATAAAAACCTTTAGTCATGTCACTAGATATAATTCCATTTCCTAACAAAGCGGTTGAAGCTCCATACAAAGGCAAATCTAAGTCACTATTTAATGGATATGGAACTGCTAAAAAGCTATTATAAGCTATTTTTTCAATGCTGTCATCACTATTCCAAACTTTAAATAAATTTAATCGTTTATTTTTAACTGGAAAATTGACTCGTAGATATAGATTAGCATTTTTACCAGCAAGGTCATGCAAAGATAAATTCAATTCTAAAATATCTTCCGGATGTAATATATTGCTTGTAGTTGATGAAAATTTCAAATTATTATTTGTAGATGTATTTTTTGCCCTAAGTAGACCAAATCCAGATTCTCCATCAAAACCTTGGGTATTAATATCTTGACAATTTGTAAGTAAATCAATAACCAATTTTTCTGGTTGTGAATTTGCCATTAATGCTAATACTCCACTAACTAAAGCTGCTGCTGCTGAAGTTCCATCATACCAATCTGCATAACCAGTACCGGGTAAAGTCGTCCATAATCTGACTCCAGGAGCTAAAAGCGACAAACCATCTCCATAGTTACTGGATTTTAACCGTTGACCATCTTTGTCAATAGCTCCAACTCCAATAACCCAAGGTAAATTAGCTGGATATGCAACTTGCTCTCCAAGATTACCAGCAGCCGCTACTATAATCTTATTTTTAGATTTGGCATATAACAAAGCATCTCTTATAATTTGTGAGTCTTTAGCCTCTAAAACTAAACTTAATGACAAAATTTTTGCTGGACCATCAGCAGCAGTTTTAATTGCAGCAGCTAAATCAGATTCAAGAAAACTATTAGCTCCAGATTTATTGATTTTATAGGGAATAAGTTTGGCTTCTGGTGCAACTCCGCAACCACCTATTTTGTTATTGCAAGATGCTACAATTAAACCAGCCATCGCTGTGCCATGCCCATTATCATCATAAGCTTCTTCTTTTTGTTCACCAAAATCATAACCCTGTTCAAATAATATATTATCTTTTAAGTCTGGATGATTAGGGTCAACTCCACTATCTAATAACGCAATAGTAACTCCTTCACCTTTAGTCTGTTGCCATAAATAAGGCACACCAATTTCATCTAAATGCCATTGTTTTTCATAATAAGAATCATTTGGAATCAATGGATTATCTGCAAAATGGCCTTGTCCATCAATTTGCCACTCAATACCTTGAATTTGGGTTGAAATATCTCTACGAGTATTGGGAATTTCTAATACTAACCAAGGTAATGGACGCAAATCCCATATTAACTCAGCTTGTGTTGTCAAGTTATCAATATTGGATGAATCTGATAAATGCACTAACATTCTTTCAGCCAATAAATTATTTGATAAACATACCAGTAATAAACTATACATTCTTAATTTAGATGACATTTTTTATAAATTCCTATTTTTAAAGATAATCCAATATATTGTTAAGGAATGGGAATTAAATAAAATTAGAAACTTAAGACCTGACAGGTTTTGAAAACCTGTCAGGTCTGTAGTTAAAAGTTTCAACAATTATTAAATTCTGAATCCTAAACTTAATTATAGCAGTTCTTAACTAATGAAATTTAGCAGTATAATTGCAAGGTATAAAATGTATTTTTTACTACTAATTTGCAATACATTATATTAAATAATTGATAATTATTGGTAAATAAATATTCAACATCTAAAGAATTACTATACAAGAAATACTAATTATCTATTAGCAAATATGTTATTATTGTGTGATGAACGTATTTAATTTTCTTAAACGCTATATTGTGGTTACTTATGCTGGTTTATTTGGACCATTCAAAGCCGCTTATGAACATCGACATTTATTATTTTTATTGCTTAAACGTGATATAACAACTCGAACATCAGGAACTTTGTTCGGTGATGCGTGGTTATTATTTCAACCAGCATTACAAATAATAGGTTTTTGGTTTTTATTAGACATTGTTTTGAAAATTAAATTTCCCAGTCGCATACCGTTTGTGGATTATTTTTTAATCGGAATGTTACCTTGGTTACTTATAGCAGATGTATTGACACGTAGTTTGACCGTGTTAGCTGAATTTGGTGGTTTATACCGACGAGCAGTGTTTCCAATTGTTATTTTACCATTTTTACCTTTGCTACTATCCGTTATTCTTTACGTTATTGTGATGATTATAACAGTTGCTGTACTACAAGGTCCAAGTGCTATACCTATTGCAATTTTAACAGTAATATTATTGGCTATCTGGTTATTACCGTTATGTTATTTATTAGCAATTATTTCTTTATTTTTAAAAGATATAGGTCAACTTTTCCCATTTCTAATCACTATTACTCTGTACCTGACCCCAATTTTATACATGCCATCACAAATGCCAGAACAGATGCAGTGGGTATTGATTCTTAATCCAGCCGCAGATTTAATAGCGTTAGTCCATGCTGCTATTCAAGGAATGGATTGGAACTATGGTAATATTTTGCGACCACTTGGATTATGGTTATTATTATTAGGACCAGCTTGGGTTTTATTTCATCGAGCAGAACCACATATTCGCGAAATGCTTTGATAATTTTATAGTTATAACGCCGTGTGTAATTTATTTTAACTTAAAGATTTGGGTAGTCCCTGCAAACTAATGAAATAAATAACTAACAGGTGTAGGGATTATCAATAAAAATCTCCAATTAAATTATTTATGAGTTAAATCCATACTTAAATATCTCAATATTTTTGCAATTATGACTACAAAACAATTTACCATAGAAATACCATCTGATATGGTCGGTTACCGGCTAGATAAAGCTTTAGCGGAATTATTTCCATCATATTCAAGGGCTAGATTACAACAATGGATTAAAAAAGGATTAGTGCAAGTTGATGACATTAACTTGCGTGGCAAAGATAAATTAAAAGGTGGTGAACATATACAACTCACGGCCCAACTCACAGAAGAAATAACTTGGCAACCGCAATCAATGGAGTTGAACTTAGTTTATGAAGATGAAGATATATTAGTGGTCAATAAACCGGCTGGATTAGTCGTACATCCGGGAACTGGTAATCAAGATAAAACCTTAGTTAATGCGTTATTACACTATGCACCAGAATTAAACCAATTACCGAGAGCTGGAATAATTCATCGCTTAGATAAAGATACTAGTGGAATTTTAGTAGTAGCTCGTAGTGTAACAGCTCATACTAATTTAGTTACTCAACTTCAAAATCGAGAATTTATTAGGAAATATCAAGCGGTTGTTAATGGAGTTATGGTAGCTGGTAGTACAATAGATGCTCCAATTGGCAGACATCATAAGCATCGAACTCGTATGGCGGTAACAGATAGTGGCAAAATAGCTATAACTCATTATCGTGTTATACAACGTTATCGTAATCATACAGCAATACGAGTTCAATTAGAAACTGGACGCACTCATCAAATAAGAGTTCACATGGCTTATAAAAATTATCCACTGTTGGGTGATTCTGTGTATAGTGGTCGCTTGCGAATTCCAGCTAAAAGCAGTGAAGAATTTAAAAATGTACTTCGCAAATTTTCACGTCAGGCTTTGCATGCTGAACAATTAGGGTTTATTCATCCATGCAGTGGAGAATCTATGCAATGGACTGTGCCTTTACCAGATGATATGCAAAATTTATTGCAAGCTTTAGAAAAGGATAATCATAGCAAGTAAAAATACATTTGTGTGAAACCTGCGAGGTTTTGAAAACATCGTAGGTTTTAAGTGAAATTATTTATCTGAAAAACTATAGCAATTTTTTTGGAGTTATCACCACTTTATTCAGAACTACCAAATTTCATTCCTAAATCAATACAATTAAGCTCTTATCAGTTACTACGCATAATAATTTTTATTTCATTATTAGCTCTATGTAAAACACTGTTTAATTTCACTCTTCCACGAGCTATTTTGACTTCAGAAGTAAACAAAAAATAAGAACTAAAAATAGATAAATGTTTATCGTATATCTTTAATCCGGCTAAAATTTCATGATTAATAAAATCTTGTAATTTAGAAAAAGGTTGTTGTTCTCGTTCAGCTAATAGCATAGCCACATCATTTTCAGTTAATCCTTCAACTAATGCCATTAATATTTTATCAGATGTTGTATTAACATTAATTGAAGTGCGAGTTGGCAAAGTGCTTATATAGGGCAGCAGTTTATAATATTCTTCAACTCCAACTAATAAACGAATTTCGCTGGGATCAATTAATAATCTATTGGCAGTTCGATAAGCTGGATTTTTCATCAAATAAACATTATCTTCGGCTCCATTAACCAATCGTTCTTCATTAGTATCAATCCAATCAACAATCATCTGAGCTAACGAAATTGGCAATTCCAAAACACTTAATAACCGTTCTAAAACAATAACATCACTAGAGCTTATTTGACCATCTTCTTGCAATAAATTATTTAAATTAAATCGTCCTTGCAAATCTATAGCTTGACCAGTTATATAACCACCCGGAATTGGTAAAGCTGGAATTGAAGTTGCCCAAATATCTTGTAAACTATCAACTTTTTTATTATCCCGCAACAAAATTCTCTTAATCCAATTTTCGCCACCCAAAGCATATAAATAAGCCTGTTCACCATTAATCAAATTAGCAGTACGATGAATATCTAATTGCTGTCTGGTTGTCATTGCAACAGCCGTTATAGTGGCCAATGAAACTATAAGCATGACTGTTATTAAAGCTACCCCAGACTCATTGTGGCACTCTGAACAAACGCTCAATATTCCCCCATCCTTCCATATTTAATATTACTTTAATGGCTTTTAATTGAGCTGAATTGGTTGTTGGCCATCTTTCATGCCAAGTTAATTTGTTATCTAAATAATACCATCGCATATCATTAATATTATTGGATAATTCTATTAATCTTGGTTCACTATCTTGAGCTCGATCCAATACAAACCAATAAGAACGTATTAAGGTATCAGCTTGTAAGTGATAAGCAACTCGCTGTAAGGAACTTCTATTTTGTTGAGCTGGATTTCGCCAACCAGAACGAGTGAATTCTATTTGGTTAATGGTTCCACTTATATGTGGCTCTTCATCACCATACTGATTGCGAATCGGACGTTGAACATGTTGCTCAATATCACGACCTAAATTTATAAATATTTTTTGTAATTCAGCTAATTGAGCCGCCTGTTGTTCAATATGTAAACGAGCAGTTAGAATTGTATTTAAACCACTGTAGGCCATCGCCGCAATAACAGCAAATACAGCTAATGCCACTAATAATTCTAATAAAGTAAAACCTACAGATGATTTGAACATGCGGAGTTCAAAGTTTTTAGCTTTGATATTTTAAAAAAGGTTTTTCAATGAGAAGGTCCAATAATTGGATAATGAAATTTTTTACCAGCTAATGCTTTAGCCAAACCCATTATTCCTAATAAAACTAAAACGGAATGACAGATAACAAAATATGGTATAACAATCATCCAAGTATAAGGCGAATCATGATTCATTGTTGATAACATAACCCAAGTTACTAATACTAATAATAATCCAACCCAAATACTGGCAGAAAAAGTTTGTCTTAAATGACAGCCAGATATTCTAGTAGCCACATTATCATATTTAATAAATAACCATATTAAAGCCAAAAATGCTATTCCCGGAATTATTGTTAGGTTTAATAAATATAAACTTTCAGCAATGACAGCCATTTTTCGATCTGGTATTTCACTAATATTCTGATTTATAACTATCTTGTCTTGAGTCATAATTATCCATTACATTTAATGAGTTATATCCAATAATGAGAAAAATCTATTCAGGAATGTTAAGAAATATGCATAAAACAATTTCATACATATTTTTTGCTGATAAAGTCATCTTAACTTCCGTCACAATAACATTATCACCATTAACTAACAAAATGTCAATTTCAACTTAACTAGGTATAAACTATGATAAATGATATACTTATTCAAAAACATATAGTAAAAAAATCGGACTGACGAACAAACTCAGCATCAATCTGATGGAGACAGTGTGACGGAGCATATGTGTGGAATCGCCCAATGAGGCATGACATGTCGAGACAAATTTAACTATTTCATCTCAAAAAACAGTCAGAATACTATTTTTATGCTTAACAGTAGGCAAAGATACTTGTAAGCTTAATTTTTGTAATTCATCCCATACGTTACCAGTGTTCACTCCTTTAATAATTCGCTCTATTTGCAATGTACGTTTTAAAAAATTTTGCCAAATTCGAGGATGCGGATGTCTTTTAATTGCATTTGATATTGTCATTTTACGATTTTGCCAAATTCGATAAGCCTTAAATATTTGCTCTTGTCGCTGACCTTTTTGTAATTCATAAGTCATATGAGATAAATTGCGGATTTCTCTATCCAAAGCCCAAGCTACCAAAATTGGTTCAACTCCTCCAGAACGCATACTTTGTAATTGCCGAATACTACGTTGTGTATTACCTTGTAAAACTGTATCTATCCAACTAAACACTTCAAAACGAGCATTATCAACTATTGCATCTAATATTTGCTCCGCAGTTATATGACCAGAACCGTATAATAAATGCAATTTTTCAATCTCTTGGGAACAAGCCAACAAATGACCTTCAGAACGTTCAGCAATCATATTTATCACTTCAGCCGAAGCTTGAAGACCGTAATGATTCATACGCTGGCTTATCCAACTAGGTAATTGCGATCCTTCTATTGGCCAAATTTGAATTATAATTCCATTCTTATCTAAACAAGTGAACCATTTGGTTTTTTGCTTACTTGCGTCCAGTTTATCCGCTATTATAATTAAAATAGTATCAGCCGGTAAATTATCAGTATAAGCTTTTAAGATTTTAGTACCTTCATTACCAGGCGATTTATTACCCAATCGTATTTCCAATAAACGTTTGTTAGCAAATAAAGATAGGCTATTAGCTTCATTATCAAGACTATTCCAAGTAAAACCAGTTTCCACAGTTAATACAACTCGTTCGACAAAACCTTGTTGGCGAGCAGCAGTTCGCAAAATATCAGCACATTCTTTCATCTGCAAAGGTTCATCGCCAGTTAACAAATATATTGCTGCAAGACCTTGTTTAGAAATATTGTTTTTTAATTGATTCAGTTTTATTTTCATTGTATTTATAAAAATTCCATTGTACTAACAATACCATCGCCCAGTTATTTAGGAAAGATGTCTATTTATATGCGGCTTTCGAGTTTTACACCGTTTTGCCATTAAGTTAAGGAGATTTATTCGGGTAACCACAAGAAATAACCCCCTATAAATCATCATTTAACGTAGGGGCAATCCTTTATGGTTGCCCTTAACACAAATGGCAGTGATGTCTCGCAGCGAATATATTAATATGTCTGACCAGTGGATTTAACAGTATCAGGTAGTATGTTAAGGAGTCGTAGAGATTCTGTCATAACTTTAGAGAATACTGGAGCCGCTACCTTTCCACCATAATATTCATCTTGTCGTGGCTCATCGACTAATATAGCCATCACTAAACGTGGGTTACTAACTGGCACAATTCCCACAAATAACGCCAAATAATCACTTTCTGAATAACCACCAATAACTGATTTACGCACAGTTCCGGTCTTACCAGCAACTGTATAACCATTAATTTGAGCCAATTCTCCAGTGCCACCCGATTTAACTACCTCTGTCAAAATATCTAACATTTGCCTAGCTATTTTTGGTGATATAACTTGAGAATTTTCATTCCCTAAAGCATTTTGTGAATCATCCTCTACAAGAAATCGAATTGGTGGTAAAACTCCATCATTTCCTAACATTGCATAGGCTCTTGCCAATTGCAATAAACTAACTCCAATTCCATAACCAAAACTGATACTTGCTTGTTGAACTTTATACCATTCACTAAAATGAGATAAACGACCAGCAACCTCTCCGGGAAAACCACCTCCAGAAATATAGCCAAAACCAGAGTGAGATAAAATTTTCCATAACCGATTGGCAGATAAAGATAAAGCTATTTTACTAGCCCCAACATTACTTGATTTTTTTATAACTGTAGCCACGTCAATAACACCATAATTACGACTATCACGAATTGTATATTTACCCAATGACAGACGACCAGGATTAGTATTAATAGTTGTATTGGGATTATAATTGCCACTTGCTAAAGCACTGGCTATAGTAAAAGGTTTTAAAGTTGAACCCGGTTCAAATATATCAGTAACTACTCGATTGCGATAATTTTGTAACTTATTGCGATTATTAGGATTATAAGTTGGGTGGTTAATCATTGCCAACACTTCACCTGTTTGAACATCCAAAATGACCGCAGAGCCAGCTTGTGCTTTTGAATTAAGTACCGCTTGTTTCAATTCTCGATATACTAAATACTGCAATCTATGATCAATAGTTAAACGGATATCATGACCCATTTGCGGCAAAGTTAAATTAATTGGTTGGGCAATTATCTTTCCATTTTTATCTTGTACTATCTGTTTTTTGCCCGGAGTTCCTATCAAAAAATTATTTAGAGCTAATTCTAAACCTTCCTGTCCGTAATCATCTATATTAGTAAAACCAAGAACATGAGCTGAAACTTCCCCAGTAGGATAATAACGCTTATACTCACGTTGTAAAAAAACTCCGGGTAATTTTAATGCTGTTACTTGAGTGGCTATTTTGGGTTCAACATGTCGTTTAAGATAGACAAATTCACGCTTCATCCGCTTAGATAAAATTCTTTCTAAATCAGAAGTTTTAGCAGATAACAAATTCGCTAGAATAGGCCATTGTTTTTTAGCAGTTATAAATTGAGATGGATTGACCCACACAGAATCAACTGGAGTGCTTATAGCTAACGGTTTGCCATTGCGATCCATTAACATGCCTCGATGAGCAACTATTGGTACTGTGCGTAAATGTCTGGCATTACCTTCATATTGTAAAAAATCAGCTCGGTTAACTTGTAGATATACAGCTCGTAACAATAATATACTGATAATAATAATGAAAAATGCCAAAAGTAACTGTCGTCTTTTCCAATATGTTTGAGCAGTGGGTTTACGACGATTTTTGACAGTAGGCATGATTTATTTAGGAGTTTTTATAAAAATAATATTTTCTGGAGCCATCATATTAAGCTGTTTTTTTGCTATGGCTTCAATACGACCGGGATTAGTTAAAGTGCTATGTTCTAACTGCAATCGCCCTAACTCAACATTTAAATTATCTTGCTGTTGTTGCAATATTTGCAGTTCCATTAACAACATACGATTTTTATGGCGAGTTAATATTAATTGCATAGCCGACATAAATATTAAAACAGTTAATAAAATTAAAATTACTTTATTCATTTGTTAAAAAATGCAAGAATTCTATTTTGATTTAATCCAGTTAAAGTTTTGTTGGTTTTTGGCAAAGTTTTTGTCACACAAATGTTGAATTTTTTCTTTTGATAATCCTATTAATTGTTTGAAGTTTTCTGGAATTTCTGATTTAATTTGTTTATATCTTTTCATGGATTCTGTTAAGTTAGGTTTGTTATGATATATGATATAAAAGTATTTTAACACAACATCAAACAATATGCAGATAAAGACCACTACCATTTGTGTTAAGGTCAACCATAAAGGATTGTCTCTACATTATATGATGATTTGTAGGAGTTATTTCTTGTGGTTACTCTAACTGATTTACAATACCATCACCAATTGGATATTTGTTTCGGGAATGGAGCGAAGTGGATTTCCCGAAATAACTAATTATGACATTGGCGAAGGTATTAGATTTATTCAAAAAATATTAATAACGATACGCAGAAAACATTTTATGTTTCCAATTTTTCCCACAACTCCTGATTTATTACAACTCGCAACCAAATTAGCAACCAGATTTAATCTACCTTTAGTAGATACGCCTGATTTTCCTTTTTTATTACATTTAACCGAACAAAGATTAGAATTACATAATCAAAAAACTGGGCCTGTCTATGTAGATTTTGTTAATGGAAAACTTGGTTATCGCAATAAACATGGTGGAGGACGTAAACAGCCGTTAGCTAAAGCCATTGGTTTAAAACATGGCAACAATCCCACTGTTTTGGATGCAACTGCTGGTTTAGGTCGAGATGCGTTTATATTGGCTAATTTAGGCTGTCAAGTACAAATGGTTGAACGTTCTCCAGTTATTGCAGCATTATTATATGATGGTTTACAACGGCTTGGAAATCCAGCCAATTTACAATTAATCCATCAAGATGCTCAAAACTATTTACCTATTTCATCTCCAAAGCCAGATATTATTTATTTGGACCCAATGTTTCCACATCGTAAAAAATCAGCATTAGTAAAAAAAGAAATGCAAATATTGCAAACTATTATTGGTGCTGATACAGATGCTATTAATTTGCTTACAATTGCGTTAAACTATGCTAATAAACGAGTGGTGGTTAAGCGGCCTAAATGGGCAACTGCTATAAATAATGTAACTCCAACCTTTTGTATTAACAATGTTAATACC
This sequence comes from Candidatus Halobeggiatoa sp. HSG11, assembly GCA_030378105.1. GTDB lineage: Bacteria > Pseudomonadota > Gammaproteobacteria > Beggiatoales > Beggiatoaceae > DRQV01. The sequence goes on from JAUCGL010000072.1 coordinate 20,827, forward strand.
CGTTTTGATATTTATTTAATATAAAATTTCACATCGCAAAATAAATTTTGTACTCTCATTAAGGTAAAATAAGTTAAAATTAGGTTAAAATATAAAAAACACTATGCTCAGTATGGGTATAAATTTAACTTTTATGTAGGGGGATAACTTGTTTTATCATTGTCCACCAACAAATATCTTTGTAACCAATCCTACCCTTAAAAAGTTCAGATTATGCCAATACTGAGTATATTTGTAATAATTAATCATTGCTATTATTAAGGATTTTTAAGTATGAACAAAAAAAATACTGTTCTTATTGTTGATGATCAAGAGGCAATGCGCGACGCTTTGCGAGGAATGTTAGGTAATCAAGGCTATGAACTAGCTTTTGCTAACAATGGGCAAGAAGCTATTAAGTTAGCAGCTCAATTATTACCAGATATTATCCTGTTAGATGTTATGATGCCCGACATGAATGGCTTTGAAGTTTGCCAACATTTACGTGCTGATCCAGTTTTAGCAAAAGTACCTATAGTTATAATAACTGCTTTGAACGATCAAGAATCACGATTGCGTGGCATTGAAGTTGGAGCTGATGATTTTATTTCCAAACCTTACAATATAATTGAATTACGAGCAAGAGTGCGTACTATTACAAATCTTAATCGTTATCAACGCTTGCTCAATGAACAGATTAAGTTCAAATGGATGTTTGAAAACACTAATGAAGCTTATCTTATACTCAATGACAGTATTCAGATAACTTTTATTAATGCCAAAGCACGTCTTTATCTCAATCTTTCTACAGATGCTTCTATTAACAATAATTTTATGGAGCTGATAGCCAAATACTATCATCAGCTACATGAACCTTCAAAAAATCTGTTGCCAATTGATTTAAAGACAACTAAATTTCCTCGTTATATCGTGCGTTCTGATACTGAAACTGCTTTGCCGTTTTGGCTTAAAATTGATTTAATGGAAATATCTGAAACATCGGAAGAAAAATATCTTGTTCATTTATGTGATGTGACAGATACAATTTCAATTGCAAGAAAAAATTGGACATTTAGTGGACAAATAAATCACAAATTAAGAACACCACTTAGCCCAATTGTGAATGGAAGTGATTTTCTTTTGAATAATTATTCTGACATCACGCCGAATAAATTAGAACAGTTTTTGAAAATGATTAATAGTGGAGCCACTCGTCTTTGTGAGCAGATTGAAAAAATCCTTTATTATACGGAAATATCTAACAATGGTGAAGCTACACAAGAACGTTGTACTATAACTAAATTGCTGTTAACTATTACCATTGTTGAGGAACTGCTTAAGGTTGAATCATTATTTGTATCTAAACCGGATGAAATTGAAACTTTCGATAATTTTTATATACCAATTTCTTGTGAAGCGATAGAAGTTATTTTGACAGAATTGTTTGCAAATGCTCAAAAATTTCATCCTACTGGAACTCCAACTATAAATGTTGATATAAAAGTAGAATCTGATAGTGTTTGTATTCAAATCCGTGATAATGGTATACAGCTTTCACCGGAACAGCTTTCTAATGTATGGATTCCATATTATCAAGCTGATAAATATTTTACTGGTGAGGTTAAAGGTATGGGTTTAGGTTTGTCAATGGTAGGAACACTTGTATTAGAAGTAGGTGGTACTTGCCAAGCTTATAATTGTACTCAAGAAGCTGGTATTGTTATAGAATTAACTTTACCTTTGAAAGAAAGGGACTTTGAGATAATGGATATTGATGAATATTCAGATTGATGTGGATGAAATAACTTTCAAACATAATGTAGATAGCGTTTGAGTGTAACTTCTCGCCATAAATTATCTGATTGGATTGACGAAATTATTGATTCACTATAATACGACAGGTTGGTTGAGTACAGCGAATTAACGAAATAATCGAATTAAAAGCAAAGGCTTGTTGTTGCATTATTCGTTTATTTCGACAATTCGTTGTATTATACACACGCTGTACTATTTTACCTCACATTTACACTCTTTCAACAACTAACTGCTCTTCATAGAAATTGGTTATTTGAAGAAATAGTTAAGCGGAGTTGCTTCAGTGTGAAGTCACAATGAGACCGGACTATAGCTTGTTTCGCTGAAAAATTGATTAGTTCACGGAATAGGGACAGCTCTGTGGACATCATGAAATTTCTGCGAAACTCATCCTTTTTTAGGTCTTTTATAGCACTTTTACAAATATGAATGTTCATTTTTCATGTATTCATCAAATGGAATAGTATCTTCATTTCTTGTGGATTTTAATAATGTTAAATCATCCATATCTTCTTTTGACACAATTTCCAAACCATCATTTTTAAAATGTTCTAAAAGCCAAGTGACTTTATCTACCATAGGACTTACGCATTGACAAACATAATAAAGTTTGAATTGCATTAAAATCATATATTTATTACAATATAAACTAATTAATTGTCATTCCCACGAAAGTGGGAATCTAGCGATCTCAAAGATTCCTAGATTCCCGTTTTCACGGGAATGACAGAACTATAT
>JAUCGL010000073.1 GCA_030378105.1 Candidatus Halobeggiatoa sp. HSG11
TGAAGATAGAAAATTTGATAAAGTTGTTAATAATGGGTCAAGGATTTTCATTTTTTATTTATGTCTGTTTTAGGTTGTTAATTAAACCTATTATGCTCTTTTTTTATACTTTTGTCAGGCTGTCAGGTGGTGGAACTCCTTCAAGAGCAAAAAAGGAATATTGGGAAGGTGATATTGCTTGGTATTCGTCAGGAGAATTAAATGATTTATATACAAAAGACCCTGAAAGGCATATCAATGAATTAGCAGTAAATAATTCAAACGCAAAATTATTTCCAAAAGGTTCTTTGCTGATTGGAATGTATGATACCGCAGCTTTAAAAATGTCAATCATTGACAGAGAAGCTACTTTCAATCAAGCAATAGCGGGTGTAAAACCAAATGATAAAATTGATTTGAAATTTATTTTATATTCAATTAATTCAATAAAATCAGAATTGTTGAACTTAAGAAGAGGAGTTCGTCAGAAAAATTTAAGTCTTGAAAAAATAAAAAAAATCCCAATCCCCCTCCCTCCACTCTCCGAACAAAAACGCATAGTATCAATTTTAGACAAAGCTTTTGCCGCCATAGACAAAGCAAAAGCCAATGCTGAACAAAACCTTAAAAATTCCAAAGAACTTTTTGAGAACTATCTTCAAACTACGTTTGAGAATGGAAAATTGAAAATTGAAAATGGAGAATGGGAAGAGAAGAGATTGGGAGATATTTGTAACATAATTGGAGGAGGAACACCTTCAAAGAAAAAAGATGAATTTTACAATGGTGATATTTTATGGGCAACAGTTCGTGATATGAAATCTGATACAATCAAAGATACAGAACATAAGATTACAAAAGATGCCGTAAAAAATAGTTCTACTAATATTATTCCAAAAAATAATGTAATTATAGCAACAAGAGTTGGTCTCGGAAAAGTATGTTTACTTCAAGATGATACAGCAATTAATCAAGACCTTAAAGGAATTATTCCTAAAAATAAAAAAACATTAGAAGTTGACTTTTTATTCAGATGGTTCAAGGGCAATTCAAAAAAAATAATTGATGAAGGAACTGGTGCAACTGTTCAAGGAGTAAAACTGCCTTTTATTAAATCATTAGTTGTTTATTTACCACCATTAAAAGAACAACAAGCCATAGTCAAAAAACTCAATGCCCTTTCAGCCGAAACAAAAAAACTGGAAGCCATTTACCAGCAAAAAATAGAAGATTTGGAAGAGTTAAAAAAGTCAATATTACAAAAAGCGTTTAATGGAGAATTGAAAGTTGAGAATTAAAAATGAAAGAAAATATTGTAGCTGACAAATCTTATGCTTTTGCATTAAGAATAATCAAACTGTACAAATACCTTGTAGCAAAAAAAGAATATGTACTATCAAAACAAATCTTACGAAGTGGCACAAGTATTGGAGCATTAATAAAAGAAGCCGAACACGCCCAATCAAAAAAAGACTTTATCAACAAAATGAATATTGCACTTAAAGAAGCAAACGAAACAGAATATTGGCTAATGCTTCTTAAAGATAGCGAATACATTAACAAAGAAAGCTACAACTCAATACACCCAGACAGCGTTGAACTTATAAAACTATTAGCAAGCATAGTAAAATCATCCAAAGAAAGAATCTAAAAATGAATAATTTTCAATTTTCCACTTTCAATTCTCAATTAACCCATGAATGAAGCCGAAACAAGAGCAGAATTAATAGACCCTAAACTAAAAGCCTGTGGTTGGGGTGTTATAGAAAGTTCTAAAATCCTCCGAGAACGCAATGTCTGTAAAATTACCGATGGCAGAATACAAACTGGTGGCAACAGAAAAAAACCACTTTTTGCCGATTATATTCTGGTTTACAAAGGCATTAAACTAGCCGTTATTGAAGCCAAAAGTGACGAATTAGAAGTGGGCGAAGGTGTTGCACAGGCTAAACAATACGCTGAAAAACTAAAATTAGAAACCACCTACTCCACCAACGGCAAAGAAATTTACCAAATCTGTATGAAAACGGGGGCAGAAAGTTTAGTTAATGATTTTCTCTCACCTCAAGAACTATGGGATAAAACCTACACCGACCAAAATGACTGGCGAGATAAATTTGCAAACATACATTTTGAAGATAAAAGTGGAACTTGGCAACCACGTTACTACCAAGAAATTGCAGTAAAAAATACCCTCGAAGCAATCGCACAAAACAAAAACAGAATTTTATTAACCCTCGCCACCGGAACTGGAAAAACAGCAATTGCCTTTCAAATAGCTTGGAAACTATTCCAAACCCGTTGGAACTTAACCCAATTAAGTAAAAATGGAAAAATGAAAATTGAAAATGAATCTGAAAATAATTTTCAACTTTCAACTGTCAATTCTCAATTAAGAAGACCAAGAATACTATTTCTAGCCGACCGTAATAATTTAGCTGACCAAGCATTTAACGCATTTTCAGCATTCCCCGAAGACGCAATGGTTCGCATAAAACCCAAAGATATTAAGAAAAAAGGAAAAGTACCAACTAACGGCAATATCTTTTTTACTATTTTTCAGTCGTTTATGAGTTCGTCAATTGATAATGGAAAAATGAAAGTTGAAAATGGAAAAATAAAAATTAACAATGAACTTGAGAATAATTCTCAATTAAGTAAAAATGGAAAATTGAAAATTGAAAATGAATCTGAGAATAATTTTCAACTTTCAATTATCAATTCTCAATTAAAGGTAGCCGAACAACAATCTATTTATCAATTTTCAACTAACAATTCTCAATTAAACTTCGGGAAGTATCCAACAGACTATTTTGATTTTATTATAATTGATGAATGCCATCGTGGTGGAGCTAATGACAAAGGAAATTGGAGAGGAATCTTAGACTATTTTTCCCCAGCCGTACAATTAGGACTTACTGCAACACCCAAACGAAAAGATAATGTTGATACTTATAAATATTTTGGAGAACCTGTTTATACTTATTCGCTTAAAGATGGTATTAACGATGGATTCCTTACGCCATTCAAAGTAAAACGAATCAAAACAACGCTTGACGATTATGTATATGTTAGTGATGACCATATTATTGAAGGAGAAATTGAAGAAGGCAAAATATACAAAGAAGAAGATTTTAATAGAATTATTGAAATAAAAGAACGGGAAGCGGAACGAGTTCAGATTTACATGGACGAAGCTAATCAGAACGAAAAAACTATCATTTTTTGTGCCTCACAACCTCACGCTGCCGCAGTTCGTGATTTAGTTAATCAATACAAAAAAAGTAAAGAACCTAATTATTGTGTTCGTGTAACAGCAAATGATGGCGAAATAGGCAAACATTTTTTACGGGAATTTCAAGATAATGAGAAAACAATTCCAACGGTATTAACCACATCCGAAAAATTATCCACCGGTGTTGATGCCCGGAATATCCGCAACATTGTTTTAATGCGACCCATAAATCAAATGATCGAGTTTAAGCAAATTGTTGGCAGAGGAACCCGATTATTTGATGGCAAAGAGTTTTTTACTATTTATGATTTTGTTGATGCCTATCTTCATTTTCAAGATAAAGAATGGGATGGCGATGCTGAATCTTGTGAAGTCTGTGAAAAAATAGTGTGCGAGTGCATTGGAACACCTAAACCTGAACCAAAACCCTGCAACGTTTGTCATCAACGCCCTTGTGTTTGTGAAAAAGAACCACCTCAACCTTGTGAAAAATGTGGACAAAAACCTTGTGTCTGCATAAAGAAAGTTAAAATAAAACTAAGAGATGGAAAAGAGCGTGAAATACAACACATGATCGCTACTTCTTTTTGGAATGCTGACGGTAAACCAATATCGGCAGAAGAATTTTTAAATAACCTATTTGGTGAACTCCCTAACTTTTTCAAAAATGAAGATGAATTAAGAACTTTATGGAGTAATCCAGCAACACGTAAGACTTTGCTTGAAAAATTGGACGAAGCAGGTTTTGGAACAGATGAATTAAAGATATTACAAAAGCTGATTGATGCAGACAAAAGTGATTTATACGATGTTTTGGAATACGTATTTAACAGCGACATAAAACCAATAACAAGAGCAGAACGAGTAACCAAAGCCAAGACAATAATTTTTACTCCACTCAATGATAAACAAGAAGAATTCATAGAATTTGTATTGACTAAATATATAGAAACGGGTGTTGAAGAACTCTCCCAAGAAAAACTGCCAATCCTACTGATAAATAAATATCAATCATTGGAAGATGCCAAAGAAATATTGGGAGATGTGGCAGATATCAGTTCACTGTTTATAGGTTTTCAGCAACATTTGTATCTACAAGCGGCATAAATTATATAGCATTTCCAGAAGAAAATATATTATGTAGGGTGGGTAGAAACGAAGTGGAAACCCACCAAACCCTTCAATTTTTCAGCGAAACAGTGTCTCGCAGTGTGTGAGACTCCTTACCAATAGACATCTTTCCTAAATAACTGATGGTTGATGCAGAGAGTGTTTTAATAGGACTTAACGCATTGACAAAATAATCATTTTATGAATTTGTTAAAATACAAATAGTTACAAAAAAATACACTATTTATATGATTTATATATAAACTATATTTATATGGTTCTGTCATTCTCGTGAAAACGGGAATCTAGGAATCTAGGAATCTTTGAGATCGCTAGATTCCCATCCCCATTTTCATGAGGACATGCTTTCGTGGGAATGACAATTAATTAGTTTATATTGCAATAAGTATATTATTTTAATAAAATTAATACTTTATTACGTTTGTCAATGCGTAAGTCCTATTTAATTAATTTGATTCCATAGGTTTCACCTATGGCTATTCAAGTGTGAACCCCGTTGGGGTTGTTTTAACTATCCTGAAAAGATTGAATGTGAATAGCCACCGATGAAATCGGTGGAATATAAAAACTTTCTGCGGCAAGCTCAGTTAATAAGTATATATACCTATTTAGGAAAGATGTCTAATTAACGATTGATTTTAATTCCACTAGCAACATTGCAGCTACTTTGTTAAAATTAAAAATATTTTGTAATTTTTATATTTATATGATATTTTACAGGTTTTGAGGAGTTATCAATTTTCACTATAATCTTTATAGGAATATAATTTATGAATGTTAAAAACATATTTTTGTCAGTATTTATGTTGGTATGGATTGTTTCGGCCCATGCTTTGGAATTGTCTTTGAATCAGGCTCAGTTTTTTGCTGGTGATGAACTGGTTTTGAATTTAAATGAGGATTGGAGTGAACAGGCGGATGTTTATGTGGCTGTTACTTTACCAGTAGGAAATGACTTATATTTTTTGGGTAGTAAGGATTTTTCAAATGATTTAACACCGAATGCGGAGGCAATTAATGCTAAAGCTTCGCGAGAGATATTACGTTATACATTGACTAATGGTTTGCCAGAAGGTACATATACTTTTTTTGCTGTTGCATTTAAAAGCGGAGTATTTTTTGAGATGCTTGAGGAAGTTGTACAAACTTCTTTTGTTTTCACTCATGAGCAATCGCAACCAGAACCACCAGTTGATGTAACTCCTCCAGTTGATGTCACCTCAATTGATTTAACTTTTGCAGAAGATTTACATTTTCCTGATGGTGTTACCAATCAAGTTTATAGTTTTGAAATTAAGCCGAAAACTGGCAATCCACCTTATCAATTTAATGTGAGTTCTGGTAGTTTACCGGATGGTTTAAGTTTGGATAAAACCACTGGTTTAATTCAAGGTACACCAAGTACTGGAGGGTTTGATGAATTAACTGTGCAGGTGACTGATGCTGCGAACAAAATAGCTGAAATTCAAACTGCAATTAAAGTTTATGGTGTATTGACATTTGGCGAACATGGAATTTTTAAAGGTTGTGATGGTTTGCAGATGGCTTTTGATGCGGTGCAGGATTTGGATGAAATTCGGATTGAGCAAGGAACTTATAATTGTGTTGGGACGGAACTTGCGGAAAATAAAACAATTGTGCATGGTATTAAAATCTCTGGTGGTTGGGATGCGGAATTTAAACAACAGACCATTGAACCAACTTTGACGGTGTTTGACGCTGGTAATCGGTGGATAGATTCTATTAACAGTGAAGAACTATGTCAGAATCCTAATGAATGGCATATTGATTTTAAGCGTTGTTCTCAAAATACACTGATTGAAGGACGGTTTTTCAGTTTGAATAATAGCGGACCGATTGCAGTGAAAAATTTTAGTTTTAAAAACGCTTACTTAGCTGGTAAAGGTGGTGCATTAATTGGGCAAAGCAATGTTATTATTGAGCAATGTATTTTTGCAAACAATACAGTTTACGCTACTAAAAGTACTGATTATGATGGTAGTGGTGGAGCAGTGTATCGAGTAAGCCATATTAGCAACAGCACATTCACCAACAACAGTGCTTCCAATGGTGGAGCGGTTTATCATGCTTATAGTATTGTTAATAGCAATTTCTCTAATAACAGTGCTTCTAGTGGTGGGGCAATTTATCATGTTGACAGTGTTATCAACAGCACTTTCACTAATAATAATGCTTCTAATGATGGTGGGGCAGTTTTTTCTAGTTCTTCTACTTCCATGAGCAACAGCATTTTCACTAACAATAGTGCTATTAATGGTGGAGCAGTTTTTTCTGATTCCTCTTACATTTCCATAACCAACAGCATCTTCACCAACAATAATGCTGCCACAGGTGGTGCAATTTATAGCAATTATCATGCAAACCTTGTTAATTCCGTCATTGTCAATAATAGCAGTTCAAAAAATGGTGGTGGTTTTTATGGTTACGGTAAAATATTGAACAGCATCTTTTATCAAAATACCGCAGGTGATGAAGCTAACGATATAACCTCTTATATCATCACCCCTTATTCTCCTGATGGTAGCCTTAATCTGGACTATAATTTGGTCAATAACATTAAAGGTATTCATGACTATGGTACACACAACATAATGGGTGAACCTCACTTTGTTGATGTAACAAATGGTGATTACAGTCTAAGTGCCAATTCTCCAGCTATTGATATAGGCGATAACACCGTATTGGAAAATTACATATTCCCTACAAATACTCAAGAAGAATTTATTGACTTGAATAATAATCTTCGTATTGTTGATGATATAATTGACCTTGGAGCTAACGAGCGTCAATAATTGTCTGAATCATTAGACCTACTAGGTTTTTAAAATCTAGTAGGTTTGAAAAAATTATAAAATAATATCTATAAATATCATATTATTACTACTATATAATCAAAAATATTTGCTACAATAAGATTAATCCTATATAATATGACCAATAATTAATAAGATATTGAAAAGACCAATGAAACAATTTAACCCGATTATTTATGTTTGTAGAGTAATTTTGTTGGCTGTATAAGCAACTGTGGTTAATTATAACAATATATTAAAGTGGGCCTTGTGCCCATTTTTTTATTTCTATAAGGTGGTTAAACTTGTTAGATAAAGAACTACAAGAATTATTAAATCCAACTATAGTAGCTTTGGGCTATGAATTAGTTGGTATAATGCGTCTCTCGCAAGGAGGGCATGGTGTCCTATTACGTATATATATAGATAGCCCTGATGGAATAACACTATCTGATTGTGAAAAAGTTAGCCATCAAGTAGACGGAGTATTAAGTGTTAATAGCCCCATACAAGGGCATTATACCTTAGAAGTATCATCTCCGGGTTTAGAACGACCTCTGTTTACATTAGAACATTTTATGCGTTTCACCGGCCACAAAGTTAAAATCCATCTTATGCGTCCAAAAGATGGTCGACGCAATTTTATTGGAACCTTGCAAAAAGTACAAAATAATGATGTGGTAATAGTAGTTGATGGAGCAGAATATAATTTGCCTTTTGAAAGAATAGACAAGGCACATATTGTGCCTTAATAACCGCATATTTGATCTAAAAAATAGAGGTGGTATTATGAGTAAAGATATTCTTTTAGTCGTAGATGCGGTATCTAACGAAAAAGGTGTTAGTAGAGAAGTTATTTTTGATGCTTTAGAATGTGCTATCGCAACTGCTACAAAAAAAAGTTATGATGGTAATGTTAATATATATGTACATATAGATCGACATACCGGAGAATATCAAGCGTTTCGTCGTTGGCAAGTAGTTAATAGTGAAGCTAATGAAATAACTGAAATTAGTTTGGAAGATGCACGCAACAAAAATGCCGATATTAATGAAGGAGAGTTTGTTGAAGAATCAATAGAATCAGTTAGTTTTGGACGTATTGGAGCTCAAACTGCAAAACAAGTTATAGTACAAAAAATTCGAGAAGCTGAACGAGCTAAAATTGTTGAAAATTATAAAGAACGTGAAGGTGAACTAGTTAATGGAGTTGTGAAACGTATAGAACGTGGCAATATAATCCTTGATTTAGGTGAGAATGTTGAAGCAATTATTCTGCGAGAAGAAATGATTCCGCGTGAAACAGTACGTTTAGGAGATCGTTTACGAGGTTATTTGCAAAGTGTACGTTTTGAACCAAGAGGACCACAACTATTTTTATCAAGAATTGCTCCTGAGTTATTGATTAAATTATTTGATATGGAAGTCCCTGAAATTGGCGAACATTTTTTAGAAATAATCAATGCAGCTCGTGATCCGGGTTTAAGATCTAAAATTGCAGTTACTGCTAAAGATTCAAGGATTGACCCAGTTGGAGCATGTGTGGGAATGCGTGGTTCAAGAATTCAAACTATTTCCAATGAATTAACTGGTGAACGAGTTGATATTATTTTATGGGATGAAAATCCAGCTCAGTTTGTTATGAATGCTATGTCACCAGCAGAAGTAGTATCAATTGTTGTAGATGAAGAAACTCATAGTATGGATGTTGCCGTTAAGGAAGAACAACTTTCACAAGCTATTGGTCGCAATGGACAAAATGTACGTCTTGCTACCGAGTTGACCGGTTGGAATTTAAATATAATGACCGAGTCACAAGCATCTGAAAAATATGAAAAAGAAACAACAGCTATAGTTCAACTTTTTGTTAAAGATTTGGAAGTTGATGAAGAAATTGCTGAAATTTTGCTACAAGAAGGTTTTTCTTCGTTAGAGGAAGTAGCTTATGTACCATTTAATGAAATGCTTGATATTGAAGAATTTGATGAAGAGCTTGTCAAAGAATTGCGTACAAGAGCCAAAGATACATTATTAACTCGAGCTATTGCTAATGAAGAAGAAGTTGATAAAACTAATGAACTATCCACTATAGATGGTATTAATCAACAATTAGTTCAAGTTTTAGAAAAACATGGTATTGTTACCATAGATGATCTTGCCGAACAATCGGTAGAAGATTTGATGGTTTTAGATGGTATTGATGAGGCTAATGCTGGCCAACTTATAATGACTGCAAGAGCTTCTTGGTTTGATAAATAATAATCATCCACCATCTGTTAATTTTCAAAGCAACAGACATAAATGTCTGTCCTAACAAGGATAATGACCCATGTCTTAATTTTAACTACATAATGTTATCCAGAAAGTTATAATAAATCGTTTCTTTCTGCATAACATATTACTGAATATATCTTAGAATAAATGGCTGAAGTGACCGTAAGACAATTTGCTGATAAATTAGGAATTCCTATCGAACGTTTGTTAACCCAATTGGGCCATGCTGGATTACCAGTGAAAATAGCTGATGATAAGATTGATGAGACGGAAAAAAACCAACTCCTAACTTATTTACGCCATCTCCATGGTAAAGATGATGATGTTGAACAAGAAGCATCTACCAATCCAAAAAAAATTACTCTTAAGCGAAAAACTACCAGCGAGCTTAAAGTATCTAATCCTACCGGACGTACTAAAACAGTACATGTTGAAGTAAGGAAAAAACGCACATATGTTAAGCGTCCTTCTAAACAATCTGATTCTAAAGAGGAATTAGCTAGTCCTCCAAATAACGATAACCTTACAGAAACTATCAGTAAGTCTACTCATCAAGAAGCTTCTAAAGACTCCATAGCTGTTGCTAAAACTTCTACTCAGGTAACTAATGACAAAAAAGTTACTAAAAAACCTGTCGTTAAGAAGAAAGTTGTAGTTAAAGAAGCTCCTACTAAGTCAAATACGGTCAAGTCTAAAAAAATAGAAACATCAGTTGGAAATACGATAAAGGTTAAAGCCAAAAAACGTCCATCAACTGACAAAATTGTAGATTCAGGTACGGTAAAAATAAAAACCAAAAAGCGTCCGCCGCCAGTAGAACCTAAACCGGAACCTAAGTCAAGTGCTACCAAGAAGAATCGTCCGGTTAATAAAAAGGCTGATTCAGAAAAACCTAAAACCACTCCAAAACCTAAAACTACCCCAAAGCCTAAAGTTGCCTCAAAACCTAAGGAGGAACGGCAGCAATCAGCTAAAACTGATAAAAAACGTCCATCTGAAACCAAGACGGTTCAGAATGATAAAAATAAAAAATCACCACCACGTAATAAGCGAGGCGGAGATAAATCAGCTAAACCTAATAAAAAACTAGAATTAGATCACCGTAATCGGGGTCGAAAAGATCACAGTGGTAGAAAACGAGGTGGTAGACAGCAAACTAGATCACTTGAACCTCAACATGGAAGTTTTCAAAAACCAACAGCTCCAGTTATCCATGAGGTTATATTACCTGAAACTATAACTGTTTCTGAATTAGCTCAAAAAATGTCGGTAAAGGCTGCAGCAGTCATTAAAACCACCATGAAAATGGGAACAATGGTGACTATTAATCAAATTTTAGATCAAGATACTGCTGCCATTATTGTGGAAGAAATGGGCCATACTTCTAAGTTACTTAAGGAAAATGAGATAGAAACTGGTTTAATGCAAACTGGTCAACAAGTCGGAAAACAAGTATCTCGCTTTCCAGTGGTTACTATTATGGGCCATGTTGATCACGGAAAGACCTCTTTATTGGATTATATCAGAGTAACTAAAGTAGCCGATGGAGAAGCTGGTGGTATAACTCAACATATTGGTGCTTATCATGTTGATACTCCTAAAGGTAGTGTTTGTTTTTTAGATACTCCCGGTCATGCTGCTTTTACCGCAATGCGAGCTAGAGGTGCTAAAGTAACTGATATTGTTATTTTGGTTGTTGCAGCCGATGATGGGGTTATGCCTCAAACAATGGAGGCTATTCAACATGCTAAAGCAGCTTCTGTACCGTTAATAGTTGCTCTCAATAAAATTGATAAACCTGATGCTGATCAAGATCGAGTCAAACAAGAACTAGTTGCTAAGGAAGTTATTCCAGAAGATTGGGGTGGAGACACAATGTTTGTACCAGTATCTGCTAAAACTGGTATTGGAATTGATGATTTATTAGATGCCATTTTGTTACAATCCGAAATGTTAGAACTAACTACTGTTGCAGAAGGAGCTGCAACTGGAGTTATTGTGGAATCACGGCTAGATAAAGGGCGTGGAGCAGTAGCAACAGTATTGGTACAAAGTGGAGTATTAAACAAAGGTGATATTTTGCTGGCTGGTAGAGAATTTGGTCGAGTACGAGCTATGCTGGATGAAAATGGTAGGCCAGTGGCCGAAGCCGGTCCATCAATACCAGTGGAAGTTTTGGGTTTATCTGGAGTTCCTGGTGCTGGTGATGAAGTAGTGGTTGTACCGAACGAACGCAAAGCCAGAGAAATTGCTTTATTTAGACAAGGTAAGTATCGTGATGTTAGATTAGCTCGTCAACAAGCTGCTAAGTTAGAAAATATGTTCTCTCAAATGCAAGCTGGACAAGTTAATACTTTAAAAATTGTGTTGAAAGCTGATGTACATGGTTCGGTGGAAGCATTATCAGAATCATTAACTAAACTTTCTACTGATGAAGTGAAAGTCCATATTGTTGCTAGTGGAGTTGGTGGTATAACTGAATCAGATGCTAATTTAGCTGTTGCTTCTGGGGCAATCATTATTGGTTTTAATGTACGAGCTAATTTAAGTGCTAAACAATTGATTCAAGAAGAAGATATTGATTTGCATTATTATAGTGTTATTTATGAAGCTATAGATGAGGTTAAAAAAGCTCTCAGTGGTATGTTGGCTCCGGAAGAAGTAGAAACGATCATTGGGTTAGCAGAGGTTAGACAAGTATTCCGTTCTCCTAAATTTGGTTTAGTTGCTGGTTGTATGGTAGCTGATGGCCTTATTAAACGTAGTAGTCCGATTCGAGTATTACGAGATAATGTAGTTATTTTTGAAGGAGAATTAGATTCTTTACGCCGATTTAAGGAAGATGTACAAGAAGTTAAACATGGTATGGAATGTGGTATTGGCGTGAAAAATTACAGTGATGTTAAAGTTGGGGACCAGATTGAAATTTACGAAAGAAAGATGGTTGCTCGCTCACTGTAAAGTTAAGGAATGAAACTTAAATAACTTTCTCATTTCAACCGAAAGGAGTTTCGCAGAAATTTCATGATGTACACGGAATATCCATATTCCGTGAACTTCAATTTTTCAGCGAAACGGTTATTATTTGCCCCGACATGTTAAGACCTAGCAGGTTTAACACTATATATCGAGATACCTAAATCTTTTTTCGTTTACAACTTTTAATTAAGGAAGCTAATTTTTGAGGTTTTATTATATAAGCTACTTTTTTTGCTGGTAAATTTTCTGATAACAATGGGCCACTAGGTAACAAATCATCTGTTGAACTAGGATAACCTTCAGTAGAAACAACTACCAAACTAGTTAAATTTTCAGCTAAACGTTGATTACAAGGAGTTGTCATTAATTCATCGGCATTCACAAAGCTGCCCGGTAATATAACCAAAAAACCTTCCATTTCAATATCAAGTGAGTCAATCTTAACTTCACCATCTATACCCAAATTTGAAGAAGCATCTAAACTACTATTAGAAGCAATAAATTGGTCAGAACTAACCAAAATATTACCACCTCTACCTTCATCTGCACGAGCATGTATTTTGGTATCATTTAATACAACAAAGATAGGCTCTTTAACTGTTATATTACCACTATTGCCAGTACCACCAAATACGCTAGTTTCAATGTTACTTCCTTGCGAATATAACAAGTTACGAGCTGTTATATCAATGTTACCTCCGCCGGCATTTTGAGTGGAAGTATTAATTGTACCTCCTTTGGTAAGATTTAAATTATCTGTTTGTACATTAATTTTTCCAGCTTGCCCAGCACCTTCAATATCACTGCTAGAACTAGCATAAATCCCACTGACAGAATCTTTATGAGTATAATCTCCAAAACCTTCTTGATAAGCAAGTTGAGCTTCACCTGGTTCTTGTAATTGAATTTGAGAAGAATCACCAGCAATTTTAATATCTTTAGCTACAATATTAACTTTACCGCCACTAGCATTATTATTTGTACTACTGCTTATTATTCCTCCATCTTTGACATTCAAAGAATTTGCTTCTAAAATTATCTCTCCGGCCTTACCAGCATTATCTTCTATACCTTTAGAACTGGAATAAATACCGCTACCAAAGCCCTGTTCATTTCTGCCATTATTATTAACTCCGATTATTTCAATTGTTCCAGCATCAATTTGTATATTGCCAGCATCACTACTATTTAAACCCTCGGAAGCTATGGAGCCATTAGAAATAATTCCTCCATCTGTTACCACTAATTTTTTGGCTTCTATTACTATGTTTCCACCTGCTCCACCGGTCACCGAAGTTAATGAACCATCATCATTTTCAATGAATCTTGGTTTAGAATTAGCACCAATTAGAGTACTTAAACCTTCGTAATCACTACCATCAACAGTAATTGTTCCACTTGCCAGAATTTTAATATTTCCTCCTTTACCGGGTCCCATAGCATTGGTAACAATAAAACTGCCATCTGCTACTAATAAATCTCTAGTTTCTATTAAAATTTCTCCGCCATCACCACCATTACTTTCTTCAACAATATCAGCAGCAACAAAACTTCCATAACCATTATCACCTATACCACTTATATCAACCAATTCTTTAGCTTGCATAATTATTAATCCACCTTTACCTGTACCGGCAGTATGAGTAAAAATACTAGCTCCATTTTTAAAAGCAATATTCTTGGCCTGAATTAATACAGTTCCAGCATCACCAGCATTTTCCATTTTGCTTTCGGTACGTAATACGGCTTGACTTGGAAGTCCATTACTATCTATTCCAGAAAAACTAACAGATTCAGAAGCTATTAAATTGACTTGACCTCCTTGTCCAGTTCCATAAGTATTGGCAGCAATGGAAGCTCCATTCTCAAAAGAGATATTTTTTGCTGTTAAGGATATTGTTTTTGCATCACCTAATTCCATATCATTAAACACCCCTGCTACTCCAGATTCTGAATAAACACCACTTGTTATTCCAACTGAATTTTCTCCAGTAGCTGTTATAGAATTATTAGCTTGAATTTTAATTTCAGAACTTGTTCCAATATCCTGTGTACTACCATCAATCTCTGCACCATTGATTAAAGATACATTATTGGCTTTAATATCAATTATTCCACCATCACCATCACTCAATGTTTTAGAGATAATCTTACTGTCATCCATTACAAATTCTCCACCACGAATAAAGATATTACCACCACCAATACCACTTGTATCCAACACAGCTTTATTTGCAATTGAAATATTTCCTTGTTTGCCAAAAGTTGAGGTATTTAAGTTATTAAGTGAAAGCTCTCCTTTTGTAGCTACACTGGCAAGATTAATTTGTGATGCTGTTAAAGTTCCCAGTGAAAAAGTTTCAGTCCATTCATAACCATCGTCAAATATTTCTGTCATGGTAAAAAATGTGCCATCTTTGATGTCTAAGTCACCACCAATAAAAGATAATGTTCCCGGTACAGCTAAACCGGTTACACTTCCATCCCAATCTGTCTCATCAACTTCACCACTTCCGCTGATTGAAATAGGAGCTATATCATTGTCTAAAAATCCAAATGCTTTCACTGGAGCAACTGTTAATAAACTATCAGAAGCAGTTGAATTAGAATAAAAATATCCGGTATCTCCTAAACGTAAATAATCCGCAGTACTGGCGTGGAAGGAACCTTGTATATCCAAACGAGCATTAGGTCCAAACATAAGCCCAGCTGAGTTTAATAGATACATGTTTGCATCAGGAATAGTTGAGCGAATAAGTCCATCAATACTGGAAGGATTGCCGTCAGTTACCCGACTTATTATATTGTTTACAGTATCGGGACCAGAAAAAGTAGCACTTTCAAATTGATTTAAATTAAAAGTTTGAAAACTATGAAATAAATTGCTACCATGTTGTTGACCAAGATTGGAATCAATTGCGTAGTTAGGACCAGATAACTCAATGCGAGGACCCAGTGTACCATCAGGCACAACTTCTGCATAAGCTGATATATGTAGAATAATTATAAGAATTAAAGTTATTTGTTTCATGAGTTAAATACCTGTTAAATTATAAGATAATACTTAATTTAAATGTGGCCACAGTTTAAATTTAAGAGTATTTTCTTTTATAAATTAATACCTTCGCCAATTGGCAAGTTATTTCGGGAATGGAGCGAAGTGGATTTCCCGAAACTATTGTACTGTATTGGTTTCGGGAAAATCGTACCTCATTCCTGAAACAACGAATTCTAACATTGGTGAAGGTATTGATACATGACAATACTATTAATCAATGCAATTCTAAATATAAATTTAATTGATGATTAATAAAATATATTTATAAATAATGTATAACTTATTTATGAAATATCAATTAAGAATTTTTAAGACTTAAGAAGGGTGTTATAGTCTGTACAAAATCTATTCTTTAAAGATATGTGAAATATTAATATATTTTCTAATTTTAATTAATATGAGAATAGGTTCAAGTTAACTTCCTTTTATACAACTAAGCAAATTTCGTTCCTATTTATTAAGATAACTTTTTCATAACATTTTTTCAAGATTATCAGATTTTTAATTTTTAATAAACTTTTCCCACATTATGATTTTATTTTGTAATGTCCTTAAGCACTGTATTGAGAGGAAATACATTATATTTCATACACACTCTTTCAATAAGTTCGGACAGTTTTTAAATTTAAAAATCAAGTACTGTTATAGTTTTTTAGAAAAATAAAAGTTCTCAGACTTGCTAGGTTTGCGAAACTTAGATATTTTAGCCAAAATATTTATCTGAAAAGCTATAGGTATTGATATAATAAATATGAATTAAATATAAGGTTTTCAGCTTATGTTGTATTTAATTAAAATGTAGGGTGTATTATGTGATAACGTCATACATAATTATCGTTAGGAGGTGGATGATGCTCCGCTTATCCACCCTTATTTCAATAATTGTCCTAGCTATCGTCTTTAAGAATATAAAAAATAGTTTGAAGGTAAAAATAATAAATGACTAATAAAATTTTAATTGTAGATGATGAACAAAATAATTTAGACATTTTAAATGAATGTTTACGCAATGCAAATTTTAAAGTATTAATAGCTAAGAGTGGAGAAACAGCTCTTAAACAAATTAATTATATTAAGCCCGACTTAATTCTGTTAGATATTATGATGCCAGGAATAGATGGGTTTGAAACTTGTAAATGTTTAAAAAAAAATGAGACAACAAAAGATATACCTATTATTTTTATAACTGCTAAAACAGATGCTGTTGATAAAATAAGAGGGCTTGAAGCTGGTGCTGTTGATTATATAACAAAGCCTTTTCACCTTGCCGAAATTATTACACGTATCAATAAACATTTGACCGTCAGTAATTTGCGTAAAAAATTGGAAATACAAAATGCTCAATTGCAAGACTATGTTTATCATTTAGGAAGTTTAGCTACTCTGGGAAAAGCTGTTAATGAAGCACAGGATGTTAATCAAATGATGGATAGTGCGATGAAAATTACTTTATCAATATTTGATTGTGATCGAGCTTGGCTTATATATCCTTGTGATCCAAATGCTACAAGTTGGCAAGTACCAATAGAGGCTACAAAAACAGAATTTACCGGAACTAATATTTTAAATACAGATGTTCCAATGGAGCCGGAGATGTCTGAAATAATGCAACATACTTTGTTAGCTAATGGTCCAATTGCTTTTGGTCCTGATTATGAACATAAAATACCTTCAACAGTTTTTAAACAGTTTTCAACTAAATCTCAATTGGTTATGACTATTCATTCAAAAGTTGGTAAACCATGGTTATTTGGATTGTATCAATGTTCTCATGCTAGAGTATGGACTGAAACTGAATTTAAGCTTTTCCGTGATTTTGGACATCATATTGGTGTTAGTTTGGGATTTTCTATTTCTATTGAAAAACTCCAAAAAAATGAAGAGCAATTATCTCGTACATATTATCATGGTTTTATAGGTGCTTCTAGGTCAATGCGAACTATTTATCAGATTATTGATAACGTGGCGACCAGTAAAGCATCCATTTTGATTACCGGCGAAACTGGTACCGGCAAGGAAGTATGTGCAGAGGCTATTTATAAGGAAAGTAGACGAGCAGATAAACCTTTTCTGATATGTAATTGTGCCGCTATTCCAGAAAATTTGATAGAAAGTCATTTATTTGGTCATGTTAAAGGAGCTTTTACTGGAGCAATTAATGAGCAGAAAGGACTTATACATCAAGCAAACGAAGGTACTTTATTTTTAGATGAAATTGGAGAATTACCATTTACAATGCAAAGCACTTTATTGCGTTTTGTACAGACTAAAACCTTCTCTAAAGTGGGTAGCCATAAATTAGAAAAGGTTGATGTTCGTTTAATTTGTGCGACTAATAGAGATTTAATGGCTGAAGCTAAAAACAGGCAATTTAGAGAAGACCTTTATTTTCGTATTAACACTATTGAGATAAAATTACCAGCTTTACGCATACGTGGACATGATATTTTACTGTTGGCTAATTTTTTTCTTAAGAAATTTACTAAAGAAGAAGATAAGGATTTTCAAAAATTTAACACTGAAGCTAATAAAAAATTATTAGAATATGAATGGCCCGGTAATGTACGGCAATTACAAAATACTATTCATAATTCAGTGGTATTAAACGAGGGTAAAATTATTACTGATAAGATGATTATCATACGAAAAACTGATGAATTTCAAAATACTATAACTACACACCCAATACCAGATATTGATTCAGCTATAACATCTTCAGACATTGTTATTATGAATAAATTTTGTTCTTTTAAAGATATTGAAAAAGAGATAATTCTTAAAACAATTAGATATTGTAGTGGTAATATTATACAAGCAGCTAAGTTATTGAAAATAAGTAAATCTTATATTTATAAATTAAAAAAACAGTGGAAATGACAGATTTAATAAATAACAAAATATTTTCCACACTGTGGAATTTTTTCCATACTGTGGACACAATTTCCATGTCGTGGAAAATAACGACCCTAACAATTAAGTTTAAAATTTCTATAAAACCCAATGAATTTATAGTTAGTAGTATAGTTGGCATATATGATGCTTTGAATAATAGTAAAAAGACCAAACTGACCTGAATTCGTTTTATCGTTAAAAAACTAAATGTAACAGTAAATATGTAGTAACTTACTTAAACTAAATTTTGATAGAGGCTTACCATGAAAACTCAATTAACAAGTATACTTTCAAGTATAATATTAACTTTAAGCATAGGTTCCGTTCAAGCAACTGAAACCGTAGAAATAACTCCTTCTGTAACAGATATTGATATACAAACAGAAGCTTTACCACAAGAAATTGCTGATATGTTTGTAGCAGAAGTTGAAATAGATGGAATATCACTTCTTGCAGAACAAGAAATGGCCGAATCTTTTGGTACAAGATGCCATTGGAGAAGTAGAAGATGTTGTAGGAGAAGATAATAATTTGCAAATTTATAAAATATACTTTAAAAGGCATCTTTCTTAAATAGCTATTTACTTCAGGGAAGATGTCTTCAGTTCTCCTGTCAATTACTTCCGCAACTCAACATCAAGCAACTTTAAAAATTCCTCAATAGCAGTAAAACCAGATTTAATAAATAACAAAATATTTTCCACACTGTGGAATTTTTTCCACACTGTGGACACAATTTCCATGTTGTGGAAAATAACGACCCTAACAATTAAGTTTAAAATTTCTATAAAACCCAATGAATTTATAGTTAGTAGTATAGTTGGCATATATGATGCAAAGAATAAATAGTAATTAAAGACCAAACTGACCGAATTCGTTTTATCGTTAAAGAACTAGATGTAACTGTAAATCTGTAGTAACTTACTTAAACAAATTTTTTATAGAGGCTTACCATGAAAACTCAATTAACAAGTATACTTTCAAGTATAATATTAACTTTAAGCATAGGTTCCGTTCAAGCAACTGAAACCGTAGAAATAACTCCTTCTGTAACAGATATTGATATACAAACAGAAGCTTTACCACAAGAAATTGCTGATATGTTTGTAGCAGAAGTTGAAATAGATGGAATATCACTTCTTGCAGAACAAGAGATGGCAGAATCTTTTGGTACAAGA
The DNA here is from genome assembly GCA_030378105.1 of Candidatus Halobeggiatoa sp. HSG11. GTDB lineage: Bacteria > Pseudomonadota > Gammaproteobacteria > Beggiatoales > Beggiatoaceae > DRQV01. The sequence continues at coordinate 19,540 of JAUCGL010000073.1, forward strand.
TGCCATTGGAAAAGTAGAAGATGTTGTAGAAGAAGATAATAATTTGCAAAAAATCATAAAATACTGTAAAATATCTTTCTTAAACATGTATTTACTTTAGGAAAGATGTTTGGCGTTGTTTTTTTAATATTACTGTTAAGTGAGTAATTAAGTTGCTCACTTTCAAAATTCCTAAATTCAAAATTTAAAACATGTTTTATTATATAATCCCTTTTTTTTTTCATTTTAAATGTTCAAGCTGATGAAATTTACTTAAAAAATAATGATCATTTCAGTGGTCATCTCATCAGTTTATCTCCTGTCACTTGCACTTTTGCAACTCAGTATCAAGCAAATTTAAAAATTCCTCGCAAACAGTTATTACGATTAAATACTACCTCAATAGTTACCGTTGAATTATATTCAGGGGAAATATTAAATGGTTCTTTAACTAATGATAACAAATTTATTTCTACAAAATTTGGCGAATTATCTTTACCAATAGAGGATATTAAATATATTAAAAGTTCAAATAATTTTCCAATAATTGAGTCTCAAACTTCCAATATAAATGATGTTAAGCTTGCAAAATTACATGCTCGTGCAGTTTCTTTTCCTTCTGTCTCATCTAATACATCACCCAAGAAAGAAGAAAACAAGTTTAGAATTTCTGTACCATCAGATGCATTATTAGTCAAAAAAGGTGAACAAGAATTAGGAATTTCTGTTAGTTATGCTTATGATAAATTTGAGGAACAACGGACCAGAGATTTTACTTTTCCTATAACTTGGAGTGTTGGTCTAACTGACAGATTGGGATTTTTTGCTGATTTACCGGTTTCTTGGGTATTACAAGATAATAACACCAATGATAATTTTAGTAAGAATAAAAATTTTGGTATTGGAGATATACAGTTAGGGTTAAACTATTTATTATTACCAGAAAAAAATAATCGTCCAGATATTATTGGTTCTTTAGAAATAACATTTCCTACTGGTGATGAACCAGACTTTTCCAATGATAACAAAATTTCACTTGGCAATGGACACTGGGAAATTTCAACAAGCTTGATGGCTATAAAAGCCTATGACCCAGTTATATTATTTGGAAACATTGGTTATATATATTCTTTCAAAAATACTTTTGGTGAAGTTGAGATAACGCCTGGTAATATGTTGACATATACATTTGGAGCCGGTTTCGTACCTAATAGCCATTTAGCATTTTTTAGCCAATTTGAAGGTAGTTATCAAACAGAAACAAAACGTAATTCTGTAAAAATACAAGGCTCTAATGAAGACCAAATGTTAATACGAAATTATATAAGTTATTCATTTGGTAAAAGTCATTATATTCAACCATCTATTTCTTTTGGAGTAAATGAAAATTCGCCTGATTTCATACTTGATTTCTCTTATTTTCATAGATTTTAAACCAATAGTAACGATATCAGTGTAACTTAAAATAAATATCTTAATATGAAATACTTAGTCGCTATTATTTTATTTTTAAATGGTTGTGTTTCAATTCAATCTTCATCCGAAATTCAGCCAAAAAAGCCAATTAAAACTTGGACAGAGTTACGTGATCAAAACGTTGTTAAACAAAAACTTGATTATTCTTGCGGTGCTGCTTCCATAGCAACTTTAATAAAATATTACTTTCAAGATGATATAACTGAAAAGGAAATATTAGATGATATAAAATTACATTTAACTCCCAAAGAAAGAGAAACACGCAAAGAAACCGGTTATTCTTTATTGGATTTAAAAAAATTTGCTGTAAGGCGTGGTTATTCGGCAATTGGAGTTAAATTAAAACCAACCTATTTATCAAAATTAAAAGGACCAATATTAGTACGCTTAGTTGATTCTCAGGATTATAAACATTTTACAATTTTGAGAGGAATCAAAAATAATCAAGTATTTCTTGCTGATCCAAGTTTTGGGAATATACATATTTCAATGGATAATTTTTTTAAAGAATGGTCTAGAATTGCTTTAATTTTGGGTAAAAAAGGCTTCAAACCTCCTAAAGAATATCCTCTTAAAATACGTGCAGATGAATTATTAAGACCAGAACGATTGCTACTCAGACAAGTTTTGCGATGAGTTTCGCAGAAATTTCATGATGTTCAGAAACCCATATTCCATGAACTAATCAATTTTTCAGCGAAATAGTTATTATTTGCTCCGACACGTTCGGTCTCTATTCACAATGGTTAAGGCGTTTACAGGAATGGACAGTTGAACATGTACCTGAATCTGCTATGAAACAGCATTGTGCGGAACTCATTTAACGAGTCATTTTCTTAACAAAAACAACAACAAACAATGCTATCGTAAAAGCTCCGCCAAATGCTTCAATAGCAGCAATTATTCTAGTTATTCCAAACGGTGACAAATCGCCATACCCTAAAGTTGTAAATGTAACCACACTAAAGTATAAACAATTAGCAAAGTTATATAAATTTTGTTGCATAGTTAATTCGCTATCAAAAGCAATAAGATTGCCCTCAGCACTGTTAATACCAAAATTAAAATAAAACAATGCACAACTACAAATAATTATCAAGGCAAACAAAATAACTTGTAATGGTTTTTCACCATAACCACAGAATAAATCAACTATTTTGGAAATAAAGCGTTCTGAAGAAAATAATGGATGCTGAAAACGACGCATGACCATTTCTCGATACAAAAATCTACCAGCTTGGTCAAATAAACCTCGGTTTTCATTACTTTTATATAAATTACGGTATATTTCTTCAGCTTGTTCAAATAAATCTTGGGCTTGGTCAGTTTTACCTGCTTTTAAAGCTACATAAGCCATTTCTTCCTGTTTAACCTGTTTCCCCCACCAAACATGCTCTATTTTAGTATTTTCAAAATTAGTTCCCAATAAATTAACTTTTTCCAAATTAGCACAATTTAAATTAGCCCCACTTAAATCAGCTTTCATTAATGAACCGCCATGTAAGTCGATATGAAACAAATGAGCATTTTTTAAATTAGCATGATAAAAATCTGCATAAGCAAAATTTAAAGTTGTTTTTACACCGGGCTTAGTTAAAGTTATTCCTTTTAAGTTAGCATATTTTAAAGAAAATCCGGCCATTGAACAATTACCATTTTGCACCATTTTTTCTAGTTTGTGTTTATCGTTACCTTGCTTGATAATATCGGGATCATGCCAATAACAAAGATTACTTGCTCCAGCGTTACCAGTACAACGATTACCTTCGGGATCGATATAACAACATTGAGTTTTTTTATGTATCATATGAATGTGGTTAGAGTAAAAATTTTAAGAGCATTCTTCCATTCTTCCTTAAAGCTATCATTATCTAATTTGGCTAATCAATATCTTTCACTGGTAAAAATATTGTAAACTTAGCTCCACCATCAACATTTTCTACAAGAATATCACCTTTCAAATGATCGTTAATAATCATTCTGGACATATAAAGCCCAATACCAGTGCCTTTACCCTGTTCTTTCGTTGTAAAATAAGGCTCGTATATCCGCTCTATTACTTTTTCGGGGATGCCACCACCATTATCTTTAACAGAAACATTAACATTACCATCTTTTAAAAAAGTTTGAATAATGATTTCTCCATTTTTCACTTTATTTTCCAAGATAGCATCCTTCGCACACGGCTTTCTCATAAAAATATAATTTATTTTTCAATGTGTTACAAAAAATCCACTCCGTCTGAAGTAAAATTTAATGCGTAAGTCATTGTTTTGTTATTATTTACGTACATTCATTCTATGAGA
>JAUCGL010000074.1:0-21170 GCA_030378105.1 Candidatus Halobeggiatoa sp. HSG11
ATTCCCACGAAAGTGGGAATCTAGCGATCTCAAAGATTCCTAGATTCCCGTTTTCACGGGAATGACAGAACTATATAAATATAGTTTATATGCAAATTATACAAATGATATAATTTTTTGTAACTATTTGTATCTTAACAAATTCATAAAATAAATGTTTTGTCAATGCGTAAGTCCTATATATTTATTTAGGAAAGATGTCTATTCTATATTATTTAAAGTTGTTCAAAAAATTAGAAGTCAATTTATAATACCAAAACTTCGGCTTTGAACTCCTACCAAAATATTTATTTCAAATTAACTATTATCTACACAAATTAAGTATATACCACCTATATTGAATTAACATAATGAAATTTCACCAACACATTCGTAATAAACTTGTATTTGGTTTTTTATTAGCCACGTTAATCCCAGTTCTTATAATTGGCATTTATGCAATGCAAACTTCAGTTAATGTATTACATGAACGAGAACTTGATATTCAAACTGAAACAATTAAAATTTTTAAAAATAATATTGAAACATTTTTATCCTCAACTAAAAAAGACTTAATTTTTCTTAGTCATTCTTATCCATTACAACATTATTTATATCTATATAACAAAAAATCATTAGAAACAACACGACAAGCATTAGAACAAGAATTTTTAGCTTTCGCAAAAAGTAGAAATATCTATCATCAAATAAGATACTTGGACGAAACTGGTCAAGAAATTGTGCGAATTGATACGAATGATGATAGAACAGAAATAATTACTAACTTACAAAATAAAGGCAAACGTTATTATTTCACGGAAACTGCCTCTTTACCAAAAGGTCAAATTTTCGTATCGTCTTTAGATTTAAATAGAGAGCATGGTCAAATTGAAACTCCATATAAACCAGTTATCCGTTACGCAACTCCAGTTTTTTATCCAAATGGTAATAAAGCCGGGATAATTATAATTAATGTTGATGCAAATCAATTTTTACATAGTTTAAAAGGAGTTTCTCTTATTGACCAAAATGGTTTTTATCTGTCTCATCCCAAAGATAATAATAAATGTTGGGGAGGTCCACAAGATTTAAATACCAACTATAATTTTTTAACCAAAGAACATCCTGAATTAGCAGAACAAATCAAACTTAACACAAAAGGAAGTATAAGAACTGACAATTTGATGCTAACTTATCGTCGAATATTAGTATCAGGAATAGGATATTGGGTATTAATTACCGAACAACCATTAACTTATATTTCCCCTACTATTCGTTCGTTTATGACCACCTTTATCATTATACTTGTATTGACAATATTGGTTTCTTTAGTCCTTGCTATTTTTATCAGTAAATTTATTACTAAACCAATTGAAATACTTACTAATGTTACTGAACAAGTTGGAGCAGGTAATAGACAAATTCGGGTTCAGGAACAAGGTCGAGATGAAATAGGAATATTAGAAAAAGGCTTTAATTCTATGTTAGATTCGGTCCATGCCTATGAAGAAGATTTAAATAAAACTAAACAGGAAGCTCAATCAGCCAATTTAGCCAAGAGTAGATTTCTGGCTAATATGAGTCATGAATTACGAACTCCGTTAAATGCAATTATTGGTTATGGCGAAATGCTACAAGAAGAAATAGCCGATCTTGGAGAAATAGAACTAAGTAAAGATATTGAAAAAATTCATTTAGCAGGTAAACATTTATTGGCTAATATTAACGATATTTTAGATATTTCTAAAATTGAAGCTGGTAAAATGGAACTTTATGCAGAAACTTTTTATTTATCAAATATGGTAAATGATATTGTAGGTACTATTCGACCGTTATTGGATAAAAATGAAGATAAATTAGAGATTTATTACAGTGATAACTTAGGTGAGATGCACACTGATTTAACTAAAATTCGTCAAGTATTATTAAAATTACTCAGTAATGCCTCAAAGTTTAGTAACCAGAAAAGTACTATATTTTTAGAAGTAATACGAGAAATTGACGACTGGATTGTGTTCAAAGTTAAAGACTGTGGTATCGGCATGAACACAAAGCAGAAGAAAAATTTATTCAATATCTTTACTCAAGCTGACAGCTCCACCACTCGTAAATATGATGGAACCGGTTTAGGTTTAGCTATAACTAACCATTTTGTCAGAATGATGGGAGGAATGATAAATGTTGAAAGTGAATTAGGCAAAGGCAGTACATTTACAATTCGCTTACCAGCAAAAGTCACTTTAATTCAACCTGAAAACGATGAAAATTATCCATCCGAAGATATGGCGGTATTGGGGGATGGCGGTACTATTTTAGTTATTGATGATGAATTAGAAGTACGTAAGGTACTGCATAATTATTTGACTAAACAAGGTTATCGAGTAGAAATGGCTGAAAGTGGTGAAGAAGGGCTACAGTTAGCAGAAAAGATTTTACCGGATGTGATAATTTTAGATGTTATGATGCCAAAGATGGATGGTTGGGAAGTATTATCCTATCTGAAATCCAATAAAGAACTAGCGTCTATTCCAGTAATTATATTGTCTTTGATGGAGGATAAGAGTGTAGCTTATTCACTAGGAGCCTCTGACTATTTAATTAAGCCAATAACTCGTGAACAGCTATCAACAGTTCTGCAAAAATATCATTTTTCTTTAAATGAATCAGCTCCATTAATTATGGTTATTGATGATGACAAGGTTAATCGTGATATGATGGAACGTATTATTAGGAAGGCTGACTTTAGAATATGTAAAATTGAAGATGGTTGGTTGGCATTGGAATATATTCAGAAAAAACAAAAACCTGCTGTTATTTTGTTAGATTTACAAATGCCAGAAATAGATGGTTTTGAGTTTGTGGAAAGATTACAACAACATGTTTCTGAGCCTATCCCAATTATTGTATTTACTGCTAAAGACATAACTTTAGAAGACCGGGTTAGATTAGAAACTGTAGCGACTATTTTACAAAAAGGTTCTTATAGTAATGAAGAGTTGATTAATGAGATTAACAAGTTAATTTAGGATATTGGATTTAATTCCATAGTGAATAATCATCAGACCTGCTAGATTTCAGAAACTTAAGTAGGTCTATATATTAAACCTTAACTCACTAAAATTTTTTAGCTCTAACCCGATTATAAAAATCTTCCATTATTTCAACAAAGGAATTATCCTTTTTCCAAAAAGATGGAAAATCACCGGCTTTTTTAATCAAAATTGCTGAAACTGTGGCCTGTGAAACTTCTGGCATGGGTGGTTTACTAGTACCCCAGAAATCTTTTAAATCAACTGATTTAGCTAAAGAAACTGTTTTTGGTTTGGTATAATAAGAAGTTGCTGCAATTATTTCTGTTTCTGCATTAGCGTCTATTGCCGAAGACAATACTTTTCCTAAAGTAGATTTGGCTAATTCTTGTTGTAATTGTTTTCGAGATAAGCCTCGTAATTCAAATAATAAAAATGGGTCATTATCTAATTGAGAAGCAACTAAATAACACACACCTGCAATATGTTTACAAGGATTGGCATAGTCTGGACAGGAACAAGCAGTTTTAAAATCTTTACTGCTATGAGGTAACAATAACGCATCTTTTGTAAAACAGTTTTCAATATTATCAGGTACTTCATTAAGCAATAATTTTGATACTACACTTGCTTTAGCGGCCATTTGATTGATAGCAAACGACCAATTTTTAGCGGAAATTTGTTTAATTTCAATACTAACATTATATTTAGGTTCTTTATAAACTCCAAAATAAGGATTGACAGAACCCCTAACTTTAGCAGTTATTTTGCCATTTTCAACTTCATAATTTAAAATTTTACCGTTACGTGCATAAGACCGTCCTCTTCCTAACCTAGCTGTATCACTAAATTCTTCTAAAGCTTCAATAAATCTTTTACCCCACCAAGTCCTGCTAAATTTTTTAGTCATTTTCTATTTAATATTAATTGGTCAAATATCAGGGTTATGAACAAAGGGTTATGAAAAGATGTACGTTCTACAATGTTAACGTACAAAGTTATTGGGAAGAGAATAAAATGGTGGAGGTGGCGAGAATCGAACTCGCGTCCACAAGTCCGCTGCTTTTGGATCTACATGTTTAGCCGTATCTTTTTAACTAGCCAATCAGTTATCCGATAGGCAGGATAATCTAATGGTGATTCAGGTTAAATTTAACAGAAATATCCCTGACGTATATGTCTGCGAGCTTATGAAATGTGACCTTTGAATGTTTGCAAAAAAAACAAACTCTGAGTGCATAAGCACATTTCAGTCAAAGGCTAGCCGTTTTTAAGCAGCTAGGGCGTAAGTTTCGTCGTTGGCGACTATAACTTAGTTTGCAGTTAATTTTTACGAAGTATGCTGCTCTTCGACATGCACCTCAAGTTTTGTAACCCATGTCGAAACCTTGTCACCCCCTTGTAGGTTAAATACAATTATAACGCCTATATAGTTATTTTGCAAGAATTAAAAATAAAAAAAATCAAATATAATTTGTAATTACTTAACAATACCATCGCCAATTGGATATTTGTTTCGGGAATGGAGCGAAGTGGATTTCCCGAAACTATTATACTGTATTGGTTTTGGGAAATTGTACCTCATTCCCGAAACAACGAATTCTGACATTGGCGAAGGTATTAACTTAATTCTAACTTTTAAATTAAGAGAAAAAAACGGCACACTATCTCCAAAACCAATCTTGAGCAAAGTGATTACATTATAGCATTGACCAAATATGGAATAATTTGTTACTACGACTATCAAGTTTTTGGTAGTCCTGCAATATGTAGTGTTAAACCTACTAGGTTTTTTGAAGCTATCACTACTTTCTATAGGACTACCAAGTTTTTTTAGACGCAAGCATTGTCTCTCTATAATATCAAACAATATGCCCGGTAAATACTCACTACTATTTAATGGCAGATTTATCGGTGGCTATTCACATTCAATCCTTTCAGGATTTGAACAACCCCAACGGGGTTTACACTTGAATAGCCATAGGTGAAACCTATGGAATGCTTAAAAATATTGGAGTGTTTTTAAGGTATAATTTTTGCTTAATAGGTAATTTTCTATGTATAGTATTGATAATAAATATAAATTCTTTAACTTAATGGTAGTGTCGGGGCTAGGGAAGGTATACAAATTTGGAAATGCTATAATGCTCTTAAAGAAATCATTCAAAAAATTCAAATGTTACAAGGTGCTTATTATGTTCAAAAAAATATTAATAATATTACTGTTAATTTGCCATTCCATTAATGCCGAAATAATTACCGATGGCACACTCGGTCAACAAATCAACCTACCCGGCTCAAATTTCCAAATCACTTCTGATCAAGGCCAACAACATGGTGGCAATCTCTTTCACAGCTTCCAAGATTTTAATCTTAACAGTTCAGAATCAGCAACTTTTTCTGGGCCAAATTCAGTACAAAATATTATCAGTCGTGTGACTGGTGGCAATCCCTCCAATATTGATGGTTTAATCCGTTCGACAATTCCCAATGCCGATATGTATTTCCTTAATCCGTATGGAATAATATTTGGGCCAAATGCTAAATTGAATATGCAAGGAAGCTTTCATGCAAGTACGGCAGATTATTTAAAATTGGGAGATAATGGACGATTTGATGCACGTCATTTGAATGATAGCATTTTGACAGTTGCACCAGTGGAAAGCTTTGGTTTTTTGACCAATACTCCAGCCGATATTAAATTGCTAGATAGTCATTTAGTACTTCCCGGAGCTATATCTCTGATTGGTGGCGATATAGAAATTAATGCCAATGAAGACTTAAATTATTTTAACTCACTGACTCAAGGAGAAATATTTTATAACAGTATTTTTCAACCAAAAATTGAAATATTTCAAATGGCTAGTATCAAACAAATTAATTTAATAAGTGTAGCTGAATTAGGTGAAATAACTCTGGATACATTTAATCTTCAAGCTGGACAGATAACGATGAACAGGTCATATATTGGTGTATTTAATCAAGGCGAGATTTTTATTCGGGCTGCTGAATTAAAATTAATTGACAGTTTTATTGATACTCTTAGCTTTAAAGGTAGTGGTTTGATAGACATATCTGTGAATAACTTAGAGCTGCAAGGTAATGAAATTTTTGCTGGTATTCGTTCCAATATATTAAGTTTTGGCAAAGGTAGTACTATTAATATACAAACTAATGATTTAACTATAAATAAAGGTTGGATTTACAATGCTACTTTTGGAATTGGAGATGGAGGTGATACTTTTATAACTGCATCTAATAATCTAACAATTTCAGGTCAACACACAACTTCCAAACTTGGTATTCCCAGTGGGATTCTTGGTTTAACCTTTACCAAAGAAAATGCTGGCAATGTTGGAAATATTAATATACAAGCTGGTCAGATAAGCCTTACTAAAGGAGCTCAGATTCTCAATCAGACTTTTGGAGCCGGTGATAGTGGAACTATTAATATATATGTTGATGGTTCTATAACAGTTTCTGGAGAAGATATTGATGGTATGACAAGTAGCATTGCTGGAGAATCTGGAGATAATGATATTGCTAATCTTGGTAATGCTGCTGATATAAATATAGAGGCTCAACAGATAACGCTTGCAAACGGAGCTGAAATTGCTAGTGATACCTTCGGATTTGGGAATGGTGGAAATATAAAGATTCGTTTAACAGATAGTTTAACTGTTCATGGACAAGGTTCTACTGGAATTCCAAGTGCTGTTTCTGCTAGTTCAACTCATAATGGTGATGCTGGTAATATTGATATAATAGCTAAACAGATAAATTTAACTGCTGGAGGTGCTATTTATGGTGCAACTTTAAGCTCTGGCAATGCTGGGAGTATTGATATACTTGCAGAACAAATTTTTGCTCAAGGGGGATTTGATAAACCTTGGGGGGAAGTTATATCTTATAATAATAATATTCGTTTTTTACCAAGTGGTATTTTTACTACTAGTGGTGGACAGACATTTGCCACTGGTAATGCTGGACCAATTAAAATTAGAGCTAATCAAATAAAATTATTAAATGGCGGAGAAATTAACAGTGGTACTCATGGTGGTGGAAATGGTAATAGTATAGAGTTGACCGTTACAGATAATATAACTATTGATGGTGAATATATTCGTGAAGAATTGTCATTTCCTAGTGGTATACTCAGCAATTCTATGGCCCCAGAAAGCTATGCTGGCAATGCTGGCAATTTGATTTTAAATGCTGATAGGATATTGTTATCGAATAATGGGGCTATCATCACTAATGCTCTTAATGCAAGTGGTGGTAATATTAATCTTGACACTAATAATTTATTATATTTAAGAGAGACCGACATAACTACTAGCGTCAATGGTGGAGATGGTAATGGTGGCAATATAAATATTGGTATTTCTAAATTTGTCGTGTTGGATAATTCTCGGATAACTGCTCAGGCTTATGCTGGATTAGGTGGGAATATTAATATTGATGCAGAGAGGTTTATTAAGACCCCAGACAGTGTGGTTAGTGCTTCTTCTAAATTAGGTCTTGATGGCGAAATAACAATTAATTCTCCCGATGTTGATATGGAAGGATTTTTGGTTGTGTTACCAGATAAAGTTGTGGATGCAAGCAATTTAATGAAAACTCCTTGTGGACAACGGATAGCTGAAAATATGAGTAGTTTTGTGGTGATACCAAGCGAAGGAGCTTATAATTCGCCAGATGATTTAATACCGAGTGGGCCTTTATTGTTAGAAAACTTACCTAATAAAAACAACTAGTTTTGTTAAGAATAGTTCGGACAGTTTTTAAAGTCAAAAAATCGGTAGTCCTACATCAAGGTATAGCAATTATTAATTAAATTCTACAAAAAATATCAATTATTTATTTTGTATTACCAATACCTTCGCCAATACCAAAATTGTTGTTTCGGGAATGAGGTACGATTTTCCCGAAACCAAAGTTAAGTTGAGAGTTTCGGGAAATGCTATAAGTGAGAACCATAGAAAAAATTCACCTATGGCTATTCATATTCATGCTTAACCCTGTTAAAATTTAAACATGTTGAATAAAAAAACAGAACAAAGGTATAAAAATATGTTAAATTTCCCCAAAAATATTTTTTTAAATTCATTACAATTAACTCTGTTTATCATTGTTTTTGCTACTCAAATACATGGAAAAGCTGAAACTGTTGAAAATATGGAAATAGCTCAAAAATTGGAAGCAGAACTTAAATGGTTACAAGCTGAAGCCATTGACGTAGAAATAATTTCTGCCTCAAGAAAAGTTGAAAAATTGTCTGAAGCTCCTGCATCAGCTATTGTCATCACCGCTAAACAAATCAAAGAAAGAGGTTACGAGGATATCTTTGATATTATTCGTGATATACCCGGTTTTGACTTGGTGCATACCAATGGCACATACACTACCGTTTTTGCCCAACGTGGTAACTACTCAGGAGCAGAAAATTCAAAAACTTTGGTCATGATTGATGGAATTGTAGATAATAATCTTGTTGAAAATTCAGCTCTGATGGGACAGCAATATAGCTTACACAATATCAAAAAGGTGGAAGTACTTTATGGAGGTGCTTCCGCACTTTATGGAGCCAATGCTTTTGGTGGCATTATTAATTTTATAACTAAAGATGCTGATGATATTGATGGTTTTGAGTATTATGCTGGAGTTGGTTCATGGGATACCAGTTTCCATAAAATGCACTTTGGTAAAAAAATAAGCGATATAGATATGGTATTTTCTGCCAGTATTTATAATACAGATGGGCCGAATTTAGACAGACATCCTAACTATAGTGATAGTTATATGGATGACGTGCTTTCTCTTATGGGTAAAGTTGGAAATAAAAATCTGACTGCTGGTTTTACTTATTTGGACAGGCCCGGTGGTAGTGGCACATTTAGTAATACCCCCGGATTTTATTATGATAAAGGTATAACAAATTCATATGGTTATGAAAATAAAGAAGGAACAACCGATGGTCACCTAATGGCAGATTTTAACGGCGAATCTCCTACCAACTGGCATTTATTAACCAAGCAGCAATATATAAAAGGTCAATGGGATTATAACAATGATTTAAATATCAGTGCCAAAATCTTTGCTCGTCAAACATCTATTCCTTTTGATTCATATCTTTATGGTTATGTAGCTCCAATAAAAAATGATATTGACACAGTTATAACACCACATAAAATTGTAAGATTATCTTATGGGCATGAATCATCAATGGTTGGTTCAGAAATTAAATTTGATTATACCTTAAGCGATAAAGAAGATATTATCGTTGGTCTTCAGTATGAGGAAGCAAATATTGAAAAAGGCTATCGAGCCAAGGATTTTAATAGAGATTCAGATGGTAATATAATTGAATATACTACGGTTGAAGGTGACAATTTTTTTGTTGTATCATCTAAAGGTTATGATGCAAGAAAAGCATATCAGCAGACCAATATAGCAACTTTTGTCCAATATCGGAAAAAAACTAATTGGCTGAGATCAACCAATTTTATTATAGGTGCAAGATACGATTATAATAATCGTTATGGAAAGGATTTTGGGTATGGCACAACTTTCAATCCAAGAATTGGTATTGTTACAGAACCATTTGAAGATATTGTTTTTAAGACGTTGTATAGTACGGCTTTTCGTGCTCCAAGTGCGTGGGAAATGTTTTCTGCCACAGACCTAAGGAAACCGAATCTTGATTTACAACCAGAATCTGTACAAAGTATTGAGTTAACCGCTCTTTTTAAGAATCTCGGCAAATTTTCTTTAGAAACTACCTTGTTTCATAGCCAGTTTGAAGATACTATTATTTCTAATATGAAAACCAACGATCCACATCCAGATGGTGGAGGGAGGAATTGGAAACAGAATCAAAATGCTGGTATGGCAAACATAACTGGACTTGAGTTGAAAACTTATATGGTTTTAAGTCGCTCCTTGGATGGTTTTCTTAATGTTACTTTACAAGATTCTTCAATTGAAGACCAATTTGGTAAAACAACTGATTTTCAAAATATAGCAGAATTTAAAGCTAATCTTGGTTTAACTTACCGTTATAAAAATATGTTAAGTGTTTATTTATCAGAGAATTATGTTGGTGAAAGGACAACCGCAATATCAAATCCGAGGGAAACAGTTGCCGGTTATTATCTCACTAACATTGCACTTAGATTTAATCAGATATATTTCAAAAACCTAAGTGCCACTATAGCTATTAATAATATTTTCGATAAAACGTGGGTAGACCCAGGTGTTCGAGCCTCAGATGGTAATTACTATTCAACTATTCATCCACAACCGGGAATTAATGGTATAATTAAATTTGGATTTTCTTTTTAACTGATGTTACGCAGACAACTAATAAATTAATTAAAAACCTATAGGATGTTATAATACCATTGCCAATCCAAGAATTTGTTGTTTCATAAATGAGGTACAATTTCCTGAAACTCGCAACGTAACTTGGGTTTCGGGAAATCCGCTTCGCCACATTCCAGAAACAACTATCTAATTGGCGATGGTATTGATGTTAACGAAGCACTTCATCATACAATTCTACCCTCTTAAATTAAGTTAAAATGCAACAATGAAAAATAAACAATCCGACATTTTACTTGTTGAAGACGACAACAGGACAGCTAAGCTATATAAATATTATCTTAGACGTGAACCAATTAATTTAATCCATGTTGAAACTGGAAAAGATGCTTTAAATTATTTGCAAAAAGCAGTTCCACAAGTACTGTTAATTGATTTAGGGCTTCCTGATATGAACGGTTTAGAAATAGTCAAATATGCTAAAAAAAATCAACTAAATTGTATTTTGATAGTCATAACTGCTGAAGATTCTATTGATGTTGTTGTTGATGTTATGCGTAATGGAGTGTTTGATTTCATTAAAAAACCATTTAAACCCAATCGGTTGGTTACAACATTACGTCAAGTTATAGAAATACATCATTCTGACCATTGTTTTATTCCATCGGAAACTCAAGAATTTATTGGAAACTCTTCGGCAATGCAGGAAGTTTATAAAACTATAAAAAAAGTTGCTAAAAGTAAAGCTTCAGTATTCATAACTGGAGAAACTGGAACTGGAAAAGAATTATGTGCTCAGGCAATTCATAAAAATAGCCAACGTTGGGACAAACCTTTTATTATTCTTAACTGTGCTTCAATTGTACGAGATTTGATGGAAAGTGAATTGTTTGGACATGTTAAAGGAGCTTTTACTGGAGCAGAAAAAAACCGTGAAGGTGCGGTATCATCAGCTAATGGTGGAACATTATTTTTAGATGAAATTGGTGAACTTGATTTAGATTTACAACAAAAATTGCTCCGTTTTTTACAGCAAGGAACTTTTCAAAAGGTAGGTACTAACCATGAAGAATCTGTTGATGTACGTGTTGTTTGTGCAACTAATCGCAATCCACAAGCTGAAATTTATATCGGCAGATTCCGTTCCGATTTATACTTTCGTTTAAATGCAATTACTATTCAATTGCCTCCTTTATGTGAACGTGATGATGATGTACTTGTTTTAGCTAGAACTTTTCTTAACAGATATTCCATAATTGAACAAAAAAGATTTAAAGATTTTACTCCTAAAGCTAAAAAAATTCTAACAGAATATCAATGGCCCGGCAATGTTCGACAGTTACAAAATGTGATTCATAACGTGGTATTATTGAATGAAGGTGAAATGATTACCCCAAAAATGTTGCATTCTAAATTGAATACAGAACTACTTTATAGTCCTCCTAGTGATATTTCAGATGACTCTCACACATCTCAAAAAAAATCAACAGTAAAACCATCCGTAAATGTAGAACCTGTTAAACCTATTAAACCTGATAAATCTGTTAAACCTGATAAATTCTCTATTAATATTATTGAAAATGATGATCTAAGATCATTTAGAGAAATTGAACGAGAAATAATTATGAAAGCTATGAAATTTTGTGAAGATAATGTAGTAAAAACAGCAGACTTGTTAGAAATAAGTAAATCTGCTATTTATAATAAATTAGAAAAATGGAATAAGGATTGTTAGTTTATGATTATTTCTGAACAAATTCAACAGTTACGTGTTAAAATTAATGAGCATAATTATCATTATTATGTACTTGATGATCCTAAAATTCCAGACAGTGAATATGATAGGTTAATGCGAGAGTTACAAACATTAGAGGCCAAACATCCTGAATTAATAACTGTCGATTCTCCCACGCAGCGAGTTGGAGCAGAGCCTTTAACCATATTTACTGAAGTTGTTCATGACATACCAATGTTATCTTTGAGCAACGCTTTCAATGCAACCGAAATCCATGATTTTGCTGAACGTTTAAAAGAAAATTTACAAACAGAAATTATTGAATACACAGCAGAACCTAAATTAGATGGATTAGCGATAAGTTTGCGTTATGAAAATGGTTTATTAGTCACTGCGGCTACTCGTGGCAATGGTTATCGAGGGGAAGATGTTACTCAAAATGTTAAAACAATTAAAAATATTCCATTACGGTTACGAGGCCAATACCCAGCAATATTAGAAGTTCGAGGTGAAGTTGTTATGCCTAAAGCTGGGTTTGCCAAATTAAATCAACAGCAGGAAGCTAAAAATGAAAAAATTTTTGCTAATCCACGTAATGCTGCGGCTGGTAGTTTGCGTCAATTAGATTCCAATGTAACTGCAACTCGTCCGTTGACTTTTTTTAGCTATGCAATTGGTACAGTTAGTGAAATAAATTTACCCGATACTCACAGTGCTATTTTACAACAGTTGCAACAATGGGGATTACCGGTTGCGAGGCAAAATCAGGTAGTTAATGGTATTAAAGGCTGCCTGTCTTATTATCAAAATATTTTAACTCAACGGGATGCTTTGCCATTTGAAATTGATGGAGTGGTTTACAAAGTTAATAATATAGAACAACAGGAAATATTAGGATTTATTTCAAAAGCTCCTCGATGGGCAATCGCTCATAAGTTTCCTGCTCAAGAAGCTTTAACTAAATTATTGGCTATTGAGGTGCAAGTTGGGCGGACTGGTGCAATAACTCCAGTGGCTAAACTAGAACCAGTTAATGTTGGTGGAGTGACTGTTTCCCATGCTACTTTGCATAATCAGGATGAAATTAATCGAAAGGATGTTCGGGCTGGTGATACGGTTATTGTGCGGCGAGCTGGAGATGTGATTCCAGAGGTAGTTAAAATACTGATTGAAAAACGGTCTGCTACTAGCCAACCATTTGTATTGCCGAATAAATGTCCAGTATGTGATTCCGATGTGGTGCGAATAACTGGGGAGGCGGTAGCTCGTTGTACCGGAGGATTACATTGTCCGGCTCAACGTCAGCAAGCTCTGCAACATTTTGTTTCTCGACAAGCAATGGATATTGAAGGTCTGGGCAAAAAATTAGTAGCACAATTGGTGGAAAATAATTTGGTTAATAATCCTGCTGATATTTATGATTTAACTCATAAACAATGGGCTGGTTTGGAACGGATGGGAGATAAATCAGCAGATAATGTTATGTCATCTATCGCAAAAAGTAAAACTGTGACTTTTGCTCGATTTTTATATGCTTTGGGAATTCGTGAAGTTGGGGAATCAACGGCTAAAATTTTGGCTGAACAGTTTGATTTGGAAAAACTACGGCGGACTAGTGAACATGAGTTACAACAGATAATGGATATTGGTCCAGTTGCAGCTAAACATATTGTCAATTTTTTTCAACAAATTCATAATATTGAAGTTATTTATAGATTACAAGCTGCTGGTGTGCATTGGCCAACTGTTAGACTACTAACAAGTAGACAAACTTTGCGGGATAAAATTTTTGTGTTGACTGGTACTTTATCGCAAATGAGTCGTGATGAAGCTAAATCTAAATTGCAACAGTTAGGGGCAAAAGTAACTAATACTGTTTCTAAAAAAACTGATTATTTAGTTGCCGGAGAGAAAGCAGGTAGTAAATTAAAAAAAGCAAAAGATTTAGGAGTGAAAATACTTGAGGAAACAGAATTAGCTGAATTATTAAAGAATTAAATGTATTGAGTTTGAGGCCATATGTATTAAAAGTTATTGTTCAATATATTGTTTAAATATGATATAGTATTATAAAGAATACAGATAATTTAATTAACTTTGGGAGTTGCAAGGTTTTCTTGCAAGTCGGAACAAGGGAACCTTGTACTCCAAAAATCATAAGATTTACCAGAGTTAAAATAATGCAAGTATTAAAATTGTAGCTAACCATCTTCTTGTTCCCTCCTTATTTAAGAACTATTGAAAATACTTTAAGGTGAAATTCTGTCTTTTAATTCTTAAGTTAGGAAAGGTTAAGAGAAGATAATCAAATACAAAAAATTTAAGATCACTTAACTTCAAATTGGGACCAAAATGTATTACATCGGTGGTTTCGCATTTTCAAATTTCAGGCATAATAAATTACTAGAGAAAGCTTCTATTCCTACTTTAGATAGAGCTATATATCTGTATTTTATTGATTTAGAACACCCATTATCAAAACTTGAAGAATCTCATTTACAGGCTTTATTACCTGATTGCCAAACTGATTCTAAGCTGACAGCAGGTCTTTTAGTATTGCCACGTACTATATCACCTTGGTCAACCAAAGCAACTGATATAGCTCATGTTTGTGGTTTGACTGTCGTTAAACGTTTGGAAAGAGGAGTGTGGTGGCCAAACCTTGATATATCTGACATAGAGCCAAGTTTAATCCATGATCGAATGACGGAAAGCTTGTCATCTTATTTTGAGCCAACAATATTCAAGCAAGCAACTCCTCGTCCATTAAAAACTATAGACTTACTGACTATTGGTAAACAAGCTTTAATTCAAGCTAATCAATCTCAAGGACTAGCTTTATCAGAAGATGAAATAGAATATTTATATAATAATTTCAAGGAACTAAATAGAAATCCTACTGATGTTGAATTAATGATGTTTGCTCAAGCTAATTCTGAACATTGCCGCCATAAAATTTTCAATGCAGACTGGATAATAGATGGGCAACAACAACCATTATCATTGTTTCAAATGATTCGTCATACCCACAAGCAACATCCGGGTAAAGTTTTATCTGCTTATAGCGATAATTCAGCAGTTATGCGAGGTTTTCAAGGTAAACGCTTTTTACCCAATAGTTATCAATATGTTGAAGAAGAAATAGACATTTTGATGAAAGTGGAAACTCATAATCATCCAACTGCTATTTCACCATTTCCGGGAGCTGCCACTGGCTCTGGTGGAGAGATAAGAGATGAAGGTGCAACTGGACGTGGAGCCAAGCCAAAAGCTGGTTTAACTGGTTTTTCGGTATCTAACTTACGCATTCCAAATAATTTACAACCTTGGGAAATTGAATATGGAACTCCTTCTCGTTTAGCAACCGCTTTACAAATAATGTTGGAAGGACCAATTGGAGCTTGTGCATTCAATAATGAGTTTGGCCGACCAGCAATCTGTGGCTATTTTCGTACTTTTGAGATGGAAGTTAATGGACGCAGACATGGTTATCATAAGCCGATCATGTTGGCTGGTGGACTGGGTAACGTTCGACCAACTGATGTACAGAAACATAAAATTCCTCCTAACAGTACGATAATTGTGTTGGGTGGACCAGCTATGTTGATTGGTTTAGGTGGTGGAGCTGCTTCGTCAATGGTTGCTGGACATAGTAGCGAAGATTTAGATTTTGCTTCAGTGCAACGTGATAATCCAGAAATGCAACGCCGATGCCAAGAAGTAATTGATAGTTGTTGGCAAATGGGTAATTTTAACCCAATTATATCGATCCATGATGTAGGAGCTGGTGGGCTGTCCAATGCGTTGCCTGAATTGGTACATGACAGCAATCGTGGTGGTAAATTTGACCTGCAAGCCATTCCATCAGCAGATTCCAGTTTATCGCCATTAGAAATTTGGTGCAATGAAGCTCAAGAGCGTTATGTATTAGCTATTGATGAGAAAGATTTAGCAACTTTTAATGAAATATGTGCAAGAGAGCGTTGTCCTTATGCGGTAGTTGGGGAAGCCACAACTGAACAGTTAATTAAACTAACTAATGAAAATGACAATCCGATTGATATGCCAGCTTCGGTATTGTTCGGCAAACCGCCTAAAATGGTGCGTGAGGTGGAACGAAACTCACAAAATTTTGCACCACTTGATTTAACTGCAATAAATTTGAAAGAAGTTACGTTACGAGTCTTAAGTTTGCCGACTGTAGCCAGCAAAAATTTCTTAATTACCATTGGAGATAGGACAGTTGGAGGTTTGACAGTACGTGATCAGATGGTTGGACCTTGGCAGATTCCAGTAGCTGATTGTGCAGTAACTGCAACTAGTTACGGTAGCGTAACTGGTGAAGCAATGGCAATTGGAGAACGAACTCCATTAGCTTTGTTAAACGCTCCAGCTTCTGGACGGATGGCGATTGGGGAAGCTTTAACCAATATTGCTGCGGCACGAATTGAAAAGCTGGATGATATTGTATTATCTGCCAATTGGATGGCTGCGGCTGGTCAACCAAATGAGGATTTGGCTTTATTTGAAACAGTGCAAGCAATAGCAATGGAACTGTGTCCAGCAATTGGCATCAATATTCCAGTTGGGAAAGATTCCTTGTCCATGCACACTCAATGGCAAGATAAAGCTGTCACCTCTCCTATGTCCTTGATTATTTCCGCTTTTGCTCGTGTTAAGGATATACGTTCTAGTTTAACGCCTCAGTTACAAACTGGCAATACAGTATTGATATTAATAGATTTAGGGCAAGGTAAAAATCGTTTAGGTGGTTCGGCATTTGCTCAAGTCTATAATCAATTGGGTGACGTGCCACCAGATGTTGATAATCCTAAAGATTTAGCCGATTTTTTTATTGCTATTCAACATTTAAATCAGCAAGGTAAAATTTTAGCCTATCATGATCGTTCCGATGGTGGATTATTAACTACTTTGTGTGAAATGGCGTTTGCTGGTCATACTGGCATGAATGTTAACTTGGACTGTACAGCAGCTAATCCAATAGCTAGTTTGTTTAATGAAGAATTGGGAGCTGTATTACAGATTAAAGCTACTGATTTTGTTGAAGTACAAGCTTGGTTTACTCAAAATACCAACTTAAATGTTCATATTTTAGGACAGCCTAATGATTCTGATGTTCTGAATTTTTATCACCATGAAGCATTACTGTTAAAGTTAAAACGTGATGATTTATATTTAGCTTGGAGCGAAACTAGCTATCAAATGCAAAAGTTACGTGATAATCCTGATTGTGCTGATCAAGAATATGAATCTTTGTTAAAAAATCAAGGTTTATCAGTTAAATGCAGCTTTTCTCTTCAAGCACCAGAGATAACTGGCACTAAGCCACGAATTGCTATTTTACGTGAACAAGGTGTGAATGGGCAATTAGAAATGGCGGCAGCTTTTGATAAGGCTGGATTTACTTGTGTTGATGTTCATAGTAGTGATATTTTAGCTGGCCGAGTTAGTTTACGGGATTTTCAAGCATTAGTTGCCTGTGGTGGTTTTTCATATGGCGATATATTGGGAGCTGGTGGTGGTTGGGCTAAGTCCATTTTATTTAATTCCAGAGCTTATGATGAATTTGCAGATTTCTTTCAACGTTCTGATACTATTTCATTGGGAGTTTGTAATGGTTGTCAAATGTTATCTCAGTTACAAGAACTGATTCCGGGAGCTAAATTTCCTAAATTCACTGGCAATTTATCAGAACAGTTTGAATCTCGATTAGTTATGGTTAAAATTGTTGAATCAACTTCAGTATTTTTGCAGGGAATGGCTGGTTCTTGTTTGCCAATTGTGGTTGCACATGGAGAGGGTAGAGTCGATGAAAGAGTTGCAAATGATTTGGTAGCATTGCGATATATAGATAGCAATGGTTGGATAACTGAAAATTATCCTGCTAATCCAAATGGTTCTAATTCAGGAGTAACAGGAGTAACAACTCCAGATGGTCGAGTCACAATTATGATGCCGCATCCAGAAAGGTTATTTTTAAGTAGTCAGTATTCTTGGTTGCCAAATAGTTGGTCAGAAAAGGAAGGGCCTTGGATGCAGATGTTTTGGAATGCTCGGCGTGTGTTGTAAAGAAAGATTTAGGAATGAGCATGAAATAACTTAATTAACTTGTAGGAGTTGCAAGGTCTTCTTGCAAGTTTGAAACAAGGTAACCTTGTACTCCAAAATTCTTAAAAAACGTATATTTAGACATCTTTCCTAAATAACTGATGGTTGTATCTCATCGTTAACAAGTATTTAAGTACTTGAAATGAAAATATATTATGTAGGGTCACTGCCATTAAGTTAAGGGCAACCATAAATGCCCCTACGTTAAATGATGATTTGTAGGGATAATCCCTTGTTAAGAATTGCTATAGCCAATTATTCTGGTGAAAATAAATGTCATTAAATAACCTAAAAATATTAGTTACTAGACCAAGCCATCAATCTGAACCATTATGTAAGTTAGTTGAATCTTATGGAGGCGAAGCGATTCGATTGCCAGTTATAAATATTGTTAAAAGCAATAATAATTGGCAAGATAATGATTTTAATAGTTTTGATATGGCTATTTTTATAAGTTCTAATGCGGTGGAACATACCTTATCTAACATAAATTTATCAAAAAAATTAAAATTATTTGCGGTGGGTAAAACTACAGCTAAAACTATGCAAAAACATAAATTAACACCATTATGCCCGCCTCCACCTTTTAACAGTGAAGCATTGTTATTAATGCCACAATTACAAAACATTGCAAATAAAAAAATTGTAATATTTCGTGGTGAAGGAGGACGAGAATTGTTAGCAAATACTTTGCAACAACGTGGTGCTTATGTGAAATATATCCCTGTTTATAAACGAGTACGACCTTTAACTCCAATAAATGACATTTATGCTGATATAGTAACTATAACTAGTGGAGAAGGATTAGAAAATTTATTGATTATGTTGGATAAATATAAATGGGTGCAAGAAAATCCTATGGTTGTTATAAGTGAACGTCTGTCCGTCAAGGCCAAACAATTGGGAATTCAAGCTCCAATATTTGTTGCTTCAACTGCCAGCGATGAAGGAATATTAATGGCTATATTACAAGCTGCTAAGGAATGTGCATGTAATAATATCGACAATTAGACCTGTCAAGTGTTGGAAACCTGTCAGGTCTGCTTCAATATTGTGGAATTTATTTCATGCACATCCCTAAGGTCAAAAAATATATTTAAATCATGACTAAAAACCAATTAAGACAACAATTTCTCAGTACAAACTTAGATAAAACTAAAAATATAGCTATTAAAAACAGGTTTTTTACTAGTTTTGATTTGGATAAAATTCAAAAGCTCCATGTTTTTTTGCCAATGTCACGAGAAATTAATACTTGGTTGATTATTAATGAAATTTTCCAAAATTACCCTTCCATTTCCGTAATTACTTCAAAAAGCAATTTACAAACCTATACTATGGAAAGCTATTATTTGGATATGAATACAGAACTAACAAAAAATAGCTGGGGTATTTCGGAACCAGTTAATGCTCACAAATGCCATGATGATAAAATTGATATGATTTTGCTGCCATTGTTAGCTTTTGATAAGCAAGGCTTTCGAGTTGGTTATGGAAAAGGATTTTATGATAGGTTTTTGTTGAAATGTCGGCCAGATATAATTAAAATAGGTCTGTCTCAATTTGCCCCAATTGATAAAATAGATGATATTAATGAATATGATATTAAGATGGATTTTTGTGTTATGGCTGAACATACTTGGATATTTAATAACTGATGGTTAACGCTTCATCGTTATACATAAGTTCAAAGCAACAAAAATGTAGGGTGGATAGAAGCGAAGCGGAAATCCACCACTCAATTTAAAATATTTATTTTTTAACAATTTATGGTGTTTTGGTGGGTTTCCACTTCGTTCCTCACTGCCATTAAGTTAAGAAAATAACGACTATTAATCAATACGTTATAATGTTGACTATTTAGCATAGTAAAATGACGTAGCTCAATAATTAACTAAAAATATTGAAGTATTTTTTAAGGTGCAATTTTTGCTTAACAGATGATTTGATATGTATAGCATTGATAATAAATATAAATCCCTTAACTTAATGGCAGTGACCCGGCTCCCCCCCCCCGAAATTAAGAAAAAAAAGATTTCAAAGGAGAGAGTGCAATTTTAATGGATTGAAAAGCGGAGAAACCTTGACGTTGACCAGTATTGACAACAGAACGAACTGAAGTCGGGTAGGGTTGGTGGAGCAAAGTGTAACCGACCATTTATGATTTAATAAAATACAGTTGATTAGATTTATGTTTGGTCGGTTTCATTTCATTACACCGACCCTACCCGGCTAACACTGTTCTAACCGCAGGAAAATCGGACTTCAACAAGATAAAGTTATAGATAAGGTGCATGACGCTACCGCTTATGCACCCTACCAAATCGTAAGTTTATATAGCTTACGAGTTCATTTCAACCTACGAGTTTATTTGGTATTTAGGGAAATAGTCCATTTTCCTTCATGTTGACCCTTGTCCCAATGAACGGCTATATCATCAAAACCATCACCGTTAAAATCACCAACTAATGCAGTATTCTGAGAGGCAGGTCTATAAGTTTGCTGACTTCCACCGACCGTAGCGACATGACCACTAGAAAAGTTACCGCTGCGGTCATTCAAGGAAATAGTCCATTTTCCTTCATGTTGGCCCTCGTCCCAATGAACAGCAATATCATCAAAGTTGTCATTATTAAAATCACCAACCAATGCAGTATTCTGAGAGGCAGGCTTATAAGTTTGCTGATTTCCACCGACTGTAGCAACACGACCATTGGAAAAATTACCGCTGCGGTCATTCAAAGAAATAGTCCATTTTCCTTCATGTTGGCCCTCGTCCCAATGAACGGCAATATCATCAAAACCATCACCGTTAAAATCACCGACCAATGCGGTATTCTGAGAGGCAGGTCTATAAGTTTGCTGACTTCCACCGACTGTAGCGACACGACCATTGGAAAAATTACCGCTGCGGTCATTCAAGGAAATAGTCCATTTTCCTTCATGTTGGCCCTCGTCCCAATGAACAGCAATAT
>JAUCGL010000074.1:21267-23175 GCA_030378105.1 Candidatus Halobeggiatoa sp. HSG11
TACCGCTGCGGTCATTCAAAGAAATAGTCCATTTTCCTTCATGTTGGCCCTCGTCCCAATGAACAGCAATATCATCAAAGCTGTCACCATTAAAGTCACCGACCAGTGCGGTATTCTGAGAAGCAGGCTTATAAGTTTGCTGATTTCCACCGACTGTGGCGACACGACCGTTGGAAAAAGACTGTTGAGCTAAGGCAGGCGTAGCGATTAGGGCGAAATTTAAACAACCATAAAACAACAAAATAATTTTAAATCTTTTCATGATACCTCACTTTGTAGAAAAATAATGTTAACAAAAAACACTTAACAGACTCTTGATTTTATGATGGCTAACTAATTATTATCAAGTATATAAAGTATTTATTGTAATATAAACTTCGTGTATCATTATAATCAATTGTAAAATTAATATCAACCAAATAATCCCCTTAACATTCCTCCAAAGGCCAACGTGGATGAGCAGCAAACTCCAAAGGTTCTTGCTGACCTTTCGCCAATCGCAAAGCACCTGCATATGCTATCATAGCCCCATTATCAGTACAAAATATTGGACGGGGATAAAAAAGAGAAACTCCAATCTGCTGAGTAAATTGCTCCATACGCTCACGCAAACGCTTATTAGCCCCTACCCCACCAGCAATCACCAAACAACTCAAACCAGTCTGCTTAATAGCTCTCCTACATTTAATTATCAAAGTATCTATCACCGCATCCTCAAAAGCCCTTGCAATATCAGCCTTAACCTGCTCATTTTTTAACTCCTGATTATTCCAAGTTGTTAACACCTGAGTTTTTAAACCACTGAAACTAAAATTCAATCCAGGTTGCCTAGTCATTGGCCGAGTGAAATAAAAAGTCTCTGGATTGCCTTGTTCCGCCAACTTCGCTAATGCCGGACCACCCGGATAACCCAACTTTAATAATTTTGCTGTTTTATCAAAAGCTTCTCCAGCAGCATCATCAGTTGACTCACCTAATAAAGTATACTTACCCATAGCAGTTACCTGAATTAACTGAGTATGACCACCAGAAACCAATAAAGTTAAAAATGGAAAGCAAGGAGCTGGTAACTCAAGCATAGTTGCGAGCAAATGACCTTCCAAATGATGCACTCCAATGGCTGGAATTTGCCAAGCCCAAGCCAAACTACGACCAACAGCAGCTCCCACCAATAACGCCCCTATCAAACCGGGTCCAGCAGTATATGCAACTCCATTTATTTCACTGGGTTTAATATTGATTTCAGCCAACAACTGCTTGATAAGAGGGATTAATTTGCGTACATGATCACGAGAAGCTAATTCCGGGACAACTCCACCATATTGAGCATGTAATTCTACTTGACTGTATAATTCATGCCCTAATAAACCTTGCTCTGAATCATAAATTGCTACCCCAGTTTCATCACAAGAAGTTTCTATTCCTAAGACTTGCATTTTGTTCTCATTTGATTAATAACTGTTGCTGGTAATGGTTGAGGACGATAAGTAATTGAATTAATAGAAGCTATTTTAACATCACCAGAACATAAAATTTCATCATCTCGCAAGATTTGATGTTCCATAGTTAAACTTACCTTGCCTTGTTTAGTCGTATCAGCTACTACATTAAGTAAATCATTAAAAAATGCAGGTTTTAAATATTCAACAGTTAATTGTCGAACTACAAATATTATATTATATTCTTGTTTTAATAGGGTTTGTTCTATACCATAAAAGCGTAATAATTCAGTTCTAGCTCGCTCCATAAATTTTAAATAATTGGCATAATAAACTACTCCTCCACCATCAGTGTCTTCATGATAAACACGAACTGGCCAAACAAATTTATTCATAGTTTTATCTCTTTCAAGTTTTTATTAACTCTGTAATTGATGTTTCTTGTGTTTCTAGGACTTACGCATTGACA
>JAUCGL010000075.1 GCA_030378105.1 Candidatus Halobeggiatoa sp. HSG11
TGGTTCGGAAAACTCTTTCTTTTTCCAAAAAGCTGTCAAATCATATTGGAGCTATTTGGTTTTTTATTCATTATTATAATGATTCTATTAGGTAATTTTATACACCACTACTTTCTGGAGGACTACCTATTATCTATTCCAAAACGTAGGCTAAACATTTGGTCTATCTGATAATTACTGTATAAATCCAATGTTCCAAACCCAGTAGTTTCTCCAACTTCTTGTTTGCTCAAAGAATCCACCCTAGTTTGTTTACTAGAAAACCGTAACCGAGTTCCAAGTCCCCAACCAGCTTGATGATAATCCACTTGTAATATTCCATTCAATGGCGGAGTTTGGGCAATCGCTCTATCATCAGTATCATTGTCAGCATGGACATAAGCTAAACTACTGATTATATCCACATTTGAGTTTAATAACCAACTACCTTCCCATTCAGCTCCATACAAAGTAGCATCAACATTACGATAAATATCAGCATTATCTGCCAATAATATACCATTTGGGAACGAGCTGCATCACGCAAAATATAATCACTAACGTTTAAATAAGCAGTGTGGCTTTTTGCGTACTGGATTTATTGGTTAGGCCAATTATTCATGTGGCCCAAGAAATTTATCGCCATTAAAATGAATCATATGAGTTGGAGCATCAGTAGTCCAAACTTCGGTTTCCCAAGAAATATCAGATAGATATTTTGTCATCGTTTTGCGATCTGGAAATGCAGTTACATAAACTAAACCTGCTTTTGCTTTTTCAAACAGCTTGGAAAGTTCGCCATGTCTTTTACCATCAACAGGGCCGTGTGAAGTAACGGATTCTATTAGCAACAACCAATTTTTCTTTGACCAATATAATACGACATCTGGAAGTTTTCCTTTTCTATTAACTGTAACACCAAGTTCAGCTAAACGATCTGTTCGGAAATAATCTTCTTTGGCTCCGGTATCACCAATGTAAATGACTTCTGCACCAGGAGCAAACCTTGGCCCAAATTCAGAAATAATATCGTGAATCAGCTTGCTATGACTACCAGGACTTAGCCTTATTTCTGTACCATTATCTAAGGTTAGTAAGATCATTTCCATTTTACGTTCCATTGCATATTGAGCCACTAATGTCTCTCTATCTTTCAACCATTTTTTAACGGATTTGTCCCATTCCTTTGTTCCATATGATAGTAAAATTTTAAACAAATCTGGTGCAATCTGATAACAAGCTTTCGGAGAATTGACAGGGCGATCCGGTTTGTCAGGGTTATATAAACATAAACCACCATCAATAAATTGATGTAAAGTCTGTCTTCTGAATGTCTCTCTTGTATTTGGCGCATAATTTTTACCATAAACATCTCTACACCAATTCATAATTGGAGTAACACCAATTAACGGTTTTTCTATCTCTTGCCATGTTCCTTCTGGATGTAAATTTAAAAGAGCAATAAGTGTTAGAGCAGATCGTTCATTTTGTTGTGTCTTTGGCATTCCAAGCGAGGCAATAATTTCAAGTGCTTGGTTAATTTTGTTATGTCCTTCAAGCGGACTCGCACTATTGCCTGTCATATTGTATATTTCTCCTTCAATAAGATGGTTAATTTCTTGTTGCGTTAAATTTATTTTTTGAACTTGTTTTCCAATTCGGTGCAGTGATTCCGTATTTGGATAGTTAATATTACGCAAATCTGTAACATTAACCTGAGTATGTCCTCCGATCATCCGATAATATTTATCAAGCAATGTACAGTTCAAATAAACGTAAAGCCCTAATGCTAATATTCTTTCTATTCCAGTTTTCTTATAATGAAAAATATTGAGTTTATTATCAAAACCGATTAACTCACCAGGCAAAGAACTGTCATATAATGTAGCGATGATTCGTCGTCTTTCCTCTTTGGAGCTAAAACGACGAGTAACAACAAAATAACCTGAATGCTTCCATAACCATTTTTTTGAGTTTTCTGAAACAATAATTGCGTTTGGCTTTTTAGATTTTTTGGGCCAGCTAATGCCAGAATTAAGATGAATAGGATAAATTAATGGAACAGAATTTTGTTCCATGTTATCCCTAAGATCATCTTTAAGCCGAAAATCCACAACTGGACCTGTGGAAACCTCTATTCCTAATTCTTCCAAAGACGAGGTAAATATAGATAATTTATCAATAATTGTCTGATCGTATCTATTAGCAGAAATATGTATAAATTTATGATTATCATTGACACTTACAACATTTTTAAAGGGTACTGTACGTATTGTCATATCTGATGCTGTTATTGTATTTGATAGAGCATGAATATGAAAATCAGCAACAGGACTGGAGGTAATGGTCACTTTACCCTGAGTAGCCCCCTTAACTAAATGAATAATGATGTTTTCTTGAAGGACTTGATCGTCTGAAAATGTTTGGTTACGGCTTTCAAAAATATGGATATGCTTAATCGCAGTTTGACTCAATATAAATTCACGGAATGACTGATAATACAGACCATTACAAAATGAGCGAGGAATAATAGCGACTAACTCTCCGTTATTTTTGAGTTTTTGAATAGCTAATGCCATGAAACCAGTATAAAGGTTGACAGTTTCTATTGAGGCTACTTTTAATGCTTTGCGATGTTTACTGTTTGATGAAATTTTTTTATAAGGTGGATTCATTATGACGTGTGTGAATTTTTCATTGTTAAACAATTCTATTTTCAGACTATTTTGTATAATGAAATCGTCAAGGATAAATTCTGTCTTGCAACTAATGCCAGCCTCTTCACATACATTTGTGCAAAGTCTCAGGGTTTCACTAATGAAAGGCTCAATTTTTGATTCAATATCATAAGCTTGCATAGTGATAGACTGAGCTTGGTTTCGTTTAATTGTTTCTCCAATAAATGCTGATGTTAAGGAGCCGGAGCCACACCCCGGATCTAGAAGATTTATTTTACCACTTAATTTATTAAAGAGAGATGCCATAAAAAGACAAATTGGACTTGGTGTAAAAAATTGCCCAAAAGATGATTTTGTTTTTTTATTCAATTCTGAGTTAGCTCTTATTCTTAGCAAATCTGTTTCATTAAGAAGATTCTGGTGATATTTCCTATTTTCATGAACAAAATATGCCTGAGAATTATAAGGATTTTTTGGATATATTGGTTGGACAACTGATTTCATGCTAATATAAGTAACCTTGTTAAAGTTATGATAGTCCTAAAATAAGTAGTGATAAATTTTTCAAATTTTTGAAGATAGTACCACTTTATTTAGGAGTATCAAAGTTATTAATATACAAGAACCATATTAAATTACCATTTAGATTAATAAAATATGAACTACCCTAATTATAACATCATCAAAACTCAGCATTAACTCGCAACCAAATATTACGTCCCGGTTCATTAACTTTAATTGCTTGCATATCCATCAAATTAGCACGGCTGATATGTTGGGCATAGGTTTTATCCAATATATTATCTATTCCAAAACGTAGGCTAAACATTTGGTCTATCTGATAATTACTGTATAAATCCAACGTTCCAAACTCAGCAGTTTCTCCAACTTCTTGTTTGCTCAAAGAATCCACTCTAGTTTGTTTACTAGAAAACCGTAACCGAGTTCCAAGTCCCCAACCAGCTTGATGATAATCCACTTGCAAAATTCCATTCAATGGTGGAGTTTGGGCAATCGCTCTATCATCAGTATCATTGTCAGCATGGACATAAGCTAAACTACTGGTTATATCCAAATTTGAATTTAATGACCAACTACCTTCCCATTCAGCTCCATACAAAGTAGCATCAACATTACGATAAATATCAGCATTATCCGCTAATAAAATCCCAGCTTGGGAACGAGCTGCATCACGCAAAATATAATCGCTTACTTTATCGTAAAACAACACTGTATTCCAATTAAATCCTTGTTTATGCTGACCAATATTAAAATCAAGTTGATGATGTTGTTCTGGATTAATCATCGGATTACCTATCCAACGGTTATTAGCTGGCATTCCCCATTTGTTTATATAACGTTCTGTAGCATCAGCAGTACGCACACTACGACTTAAACCCAAGCCAATTTTTAAACCACGTTCCAAATTCTGCTCATAACGCAACAATCCACCAAAATTAGTTTCATCTTGCTCAACTTCTTGACTACCATAATACATTTTATATGCTTGACTGGCAGTTTTTGGCCCAGCTATAGGTTTAATATTAGCTTTATCCGCCGAGGCATTGATAAAATCAACCCGTAAACCATATTTTAACCGTTTGTTATTAGTAAGGTTTTGTTCAGCTTCAGCAAATAAACCAGTTTGATTTATGTTAGCATCCGGCCACATTAAAGAAATAGCTTTAGCTGTACCATTATCCATATTATTTAAGGAAGCATCTCGTTGATTATTTTGTAAATCGAGACCATAATTCCATCGAATTCCACTTAAAATTGAAGTCAATTGAATTCGACCACCAATAGTATTAGATTCAGTTGGTGTTTCACGCATCATAGCTTTACCAGCATTATTTCCCATCATGTATTTAGGTGGGTTGCGTAAACTGAAATTATTCATCACATGGTCAACAGCACTATAATAAGTTTCAACTTTAATACCATTCAGCCATGCCAAATTTGGTTTATCTTCAAACCGTAAACGTATAATATCACCACTCTCTTCAGGACTATCCATTCCACCACCTGGATATAAAGCATCAGTAAAATCATTACGTTCCACACTTAATTCAAACAGACGATTGGCAGTTGGAGTAAAACCCAAAATAATTCCAGCCTGTTTATGTTTAAAAGAAGAACGTACAGTACGCCCATCTCCATCTTCATAATCATCCATTGTTTTGATTTCCGTGATAAACCGCATATAACCTTTGTCATCCATAGCCAGCATACCATCAGCCAAGAAATCGCCTTGTGTACCGTTATCACTGCCACTGAGAGAGATACGTCCATGACTACCTTCTTCCTCAGCTAAACCACGAGAATCACGTTCAAATAATACTGTTCCACCACTACCACCACCGCCATAAATAACTGATTGTACTCCTTTTAATACTTTAACTTCTTCATAAGTATCTAAAGCAGCCCAACTGGCTGGTGGGTCCATACGATTAGGACAACCACCGTGAATATAAGCTCCATCAAGCAAAATATTCAAACGAGTTTGGGATTGTCCTCGAATAACTGGTTCTAAGCCACGACCACCAAAACGGCTAGTTGATACACCATTTATTTGATTAAGAAACATGCCGCCATCTGCGTTAGTACCACGAGTGCGGTTGTATTGGGCTGGGGTAGATATATTGGGATTAATAGCTAAACTGTCTTCAATTGTAATTGTTTCCAGTTCATCAGCGTTAATGTTAGACAGGGGAATTGTTAGAGCAAAAAGTAATGATATTTTAGTGTAATTCATATTTTGAGTTCAGATTAAAAATTGAAAAAAACTAGTATTGCTACATTTTTTATACCAATAACACTTAATAGATTGTCTAATAAAGATTTTTAATTTTATTTTAATTAGTAATGTATTTTAATAAAATAACAATTTATATCCCTATTATAAGGCACAAGATAAAGAAAAATAACGAAAAAGTTAATTTTACAGGCTATTTTTAGTTATAAAAAAATGAGTGATATAACACAATTTTGGGTTATTTAAATGGGGTAGTCCTAAATAAAGTAGTGATGAATCCAAAAAACATGCTAGGTATCAAATACATATCTGGAATTTATGTTTGAAAAATTGGTAACTCCTATTCCTCTGCTTGAATAAATCAATGGAACAAAACTAGCTTGTGAATTTATCCTGAAAATTCTATAATTATATTAATCCTGATTCAGACAATTTAAGATGAAAATAACATGAAATATTCACCAATCTTCCTACTCATGACAACCCTGTCCATCAACGCCGAAATCATCACAGACGGCACACTCGGTCAAAATATCAACCTACCCGGTCCTGATTTTCAAATTGAAGCTGATTTAGGCCAACAACACGGCAGCAATCTCTTTCATAGTTTTCAAGACTTTAACTTGAATAATACGGAAAGTGCTACATTCTCTGGGCCAAACAGTGTTCAGAATATCCTCAGTAGGGTGACGGGTGGCAATCCTTCCAATATTGATGGCTTGATTCGCTCGACAATTCCCAATGCTGATTTCTATTTTTTAAATCCTAATGGAATAATGTTTGGTCCAAATGCTAAATTAGATGTGCAAGGAAGCTTTCATGCCAGTACCGCAGATTATTTGCGTTTGGGAGAAAATGGGCGGTTTGATGCTCGTTATCCAAGTGATAGTTTGTTAACCGTCGCTCCAATTACAAGTTTTGGTTTTTTATCAGATACTCCAGCAACTATTACTTTACAAGACAGTATTCTGTCAGTTGACGAGGGAAAAACTTTATCACTGATTGGTGGTAATTTAAATCTGAATGGAGAATTGTTATCTATCTCCGGTTCAATAACAACAATTAATAGAGAATTTACTACTCAACTTGTTGCTCCAAATGGACGAATCAATCTGGCCAGTATCGCATCTAAAGGTGATGTCATCCCCACAGAATCAGGGTTAAATGTCAATGCCAAAACCGCAGATTTGACAATTGACCAAAGTAAAATAACAACTTCTTCCATAGGTGGCGGAGACGTTTTTATTCGAGCTGGTCAGTTCAAATTGATGAATGGCGATATAACTGCCACCACATTTGGTGAACAAGAGGGAGGAACAATAGATATCCGAGCAGATAATATAATTTTAGATGGTGTAGAAAATTATTCAGATATATCTTCTAACACATTGGGGGCCGGATATGGAGGGAAAATTAATTTGTACGCTAAACAATTAGATTTAAGTAATGGAGCAACAATAACTACAGCTAGTGCTAAAACTGGTCATGGTGGTGACATTTTCATTAAACTAACTGATACATTTACTTTTTCAGGAAAGTTTATGTTTGAAACAAAGGTATCAAGTGGTATCTTTGCTTCTACAATTGGTACTGGTCATGGTGGGAATATTGAAATAGAAGCCAACAAACTTATACTTACTGAAGGTGCACAAATTTCAAGTGGTACTTTTGGTTCTGGAAAAAGTGGCAATGTATTTATTAAAGTTAAAAATATTTTAACTGCCTCTGGGAAAGATAGGGCTAACTTTATGAGTGGTATTTATGCCAGTACTCAACCTTTATTCATACTTGACCATTCTTTATTTGCAATTGACCCAAGTAATAATACTGGTGATGCTGGTAGTATCAAAATAGAAGCTGGTAAGATAAATCTATCAAATGGGGGAAAAATAAGTACTACTTCTCTTGGATTAGGCAATGCTGGTTTTATTAATGTTAAGACAAATGAATTAATAGTTACTGGAAAGAATTTCCATAAGTTTTTTGGAGAATATTTTCATAGTGGAATTTCAAGTAGTTCTATAGTTGCTAATGAAATAGGCGGACAAGCTGGTAATATTATCGTACAAGCCAATATAATTAATTTAACTGATGAAGCTAAAATAGGTACTGTAGCTGCTAATGCTGGTGGTGGTGATATTGAGATAAACACCGCAAATTATACTTTGTTACAAGGCAGTAAAATAACTACTAGCGTATACGGTGGCATAGGTGATGGTGGCAATATCAATATTTCTAATCCTCAATTTATCGTATTGAACCAAGGCCAAATAATAGCACAAGCCGATGCCGGACATGGTGGCAACATCAACCTCAAATCAGACCATTTAATTTCATCCCCCAATAGCCAAATCAGTGCTTCATCAAGACTTGGTTTAGACGGCAACGTTGAAATTGAATCTCCAGACATGGACATAGAAGGAGCCTTAGTCACCTTAAAAGGAGAATTTAAAGAAGCCAGTAATCAAATGAGGCAACCATGTTATATGCGTGGTAGTAGCTTTTTCGTTAAGAAAATTGCTGGTAGTCCTCAAACTCCTTATGATTATAACCCATCAACTTATTTACCTGAAATTAATAATAAAGTTAAAACTATTTCCAAAAAAACTGGTGAGAAGTTAGCTTTCTCAACTTGTAAAAAATAATTGTCTGAATCAGGATTTGCAGGATTTAAGAATTAACAGGATGGAACAAAACTAGCTTGTGAATTTATCCTGAAAATTCTATAATTATATTAGTCCTGGTTCAGATAAATTTTAAAAGGAAAAATAAAATGAAATACTTAATAACTATACCTATATTAGTCACTACCCTAGCAACTAACGCAGAAGTTATCACAGACGGTACGCTCGGCCAAAATATCAATCTACCCGGCCCTGATTTTCAAATCGAAGCCAATTTGGGTCAACAACATGGCGGCAATCTTTTTCATAGTTTCCAAAATTTTAATTTAAACAGCTTAGAATCAGCAACTTTCTCTGGCCCCGATAGTGTGCAGAATATCCTCAGTCGTGTCACTGGCGGCAATCCTTCCAATATTGATGGCTTGATTCGCTCGACAATTCCCAATGCCGATATGTATTTCCTTAATCCGTATGGGATTATGTTTGGGCCTAATGCTCAATTAGATGTACAAGGTTCTTTTCATGTCAGTACGGCGGATTATTTGCGATTAGGAGAAAATGGGCGATTTAATGCACGTTATTCGAGTGATAGTTTATTGACTGTTGCTCCAGTGGAGGCTTTTGGATTTTTAACTGATACTCAAAGTTCTATTACAATCCAAGATAGTGATTTATCTGTTTCTGATGGTAAAACTCTATCTTTAATTGGTGGGGATTTATTTCTGCAAGGTAGTTCACAAGTGACATTTGATGAAGGGCGATATAAAGCACTTACGGCTAATTCTAAACTAACCGCTGAGACCGGACGGATTAATTTAGCTAGTATTAATTCAGGTGAACTAACTTTTCAAGATTTTGAATTGAATGGCAAAGGTGGAAAAATAACTCTTGACAAAACTTTGCTTGATACGAGTGGCGAAGGTAGTGGTTCTATTTTTATTCGTGGTGGCCAATTGGTTATGCAAGAAGCTGTTATTCAAGCTAACACTCAGGGTAATCAAGCTGGTCAGGAAATTAATATTGAAACAGATGAATCCATCAATGTTAGTGGTGATTTAGAGGTTATATTAAGTAAAACCTTTGGGAAAGGTAAAGGAGGTGATGTCAATATTGCCACTCCTTATTTAAAAATGGTTGGTAATGCTTGTAATACCAATTCATTTGCAGATGGAGATTCAGGTAGTTTCAATATCACGACTGACAAGTTTGAAATGCTGCAAGGTGCATTAATTGGTGGTGGGGCTCATGGAACTGCAAAGGGCAGTAAAATTACTATTGAAGCTAAAGAATCTCTATCTCTAATTGGAGAACGAAGTTTCACAACTATTTCTGATGGAGATACTTTTATAAATTATCCAAGTATGATTGCAACTAGTGCTCATAGTGGTGTGGGAGAAAACTTGTTTGTCAAAGCTGGTCATTTATTAATAGATCAAGCTGTAGTAGCTACTGCCACTGATGGTAATGGAAATTCTGGGAATATTACCATTCAAACTAATACGATTGACATTATTAATGGTGGTTTAATAGTTAGTAGTAATGTTGGTGGTTTAGGAATGCCCGGTAATATTAATATTGTTGCTAATGAAAATGTGTCAATATCTGGTAGAAGAGCCACTCCATATACTACCCTAACAGGTATTCAATTTGATGATTTACAAAGTGGCATTAATAGCTTTAGTTTGTTTGGAACTGGTGGCAATCTTTCCATCTCAGCTCCAAATATTAAAATAGATAATGAAGCTCTTATCAGTGCCTCTTCATTAGGTATGGCTGGAATTCTTACCGGAGATAGTGGTAGCATAACAATTGATACTGAAAATCTTTCTATAACTAGTGGAGGACAGATTAACAATAGTAATGGGGTATTTATTGGTAGTGCATTTTATACTGGACCAGAAAAAGGTGGTGATATTCAAATCAATGCTAAAAATATTGTCATTTCTGGAAGTGATTTATCCACTGGTATTGCCAGTAATACTTATACTGGAGGGCAAGGTGGCAATATAAAAATTCAAACTGATAACTTAAAGATTAATGATACAGGTACTATTTCAGCAAGTGGTGCAAGCACTGGTAATGCAGGTCAGATAGCTGTACAAGCTAACAATATCTATTTAACTAAGCAAGGAAATATAAGTACTGAGGCTGAAAATGCGGCTGGTGGTAATATATTGATAAATACACCTAATTTATTGTATTTACATGAAGGAAAGATTTTAACCAGTGTAAGTGCTGGTGTAGAAAAAGGTGGTGATATTTCTATTGAAAATCCAACTTTTGTTGTTTTACATAAAGGTCAAATTAAGGCCCAAGCTGATGCTGGGCATGGTGGTAATATTAATATTAAATCCAAGCAGTTTATAACTTCTCCAGATAGTTTAATCAGTGCTTCTTCAAATCTGGGTTTGGATGGAGAGGTTAATATTGAATCGCTTGATATTGATATGGAAGGTTTTTTAGTTGTTTTGTCAGATGATACAGTAGAAGCAAGTAGTTTAATGAAACAGCCATGTAGTATGCGTGGCAGTAGTTTTTTTGTGCAGAAAATTGCTGGTAGTCCTCAGACTCCTTACGATTATAATCCATCAACTTATTTACCTGAAATTGATAATAAAGTTAAAACTGTTTTCAAAAAAACAGGTGAGAAACTAGCTTTCTCAACTTGTAAAAAATGATTGTCTTTGTCTGAATCAGAATTTTCAGAATTTGAGAATTTTCAGGATAAATTCACAAGCTTATTTGGTTTAATCCTGTCAATCCTTAAATCCTGAAAATCCTGATTCTGACAATTTTAAAAGGAAAACAAAATGAAATATTTACCAATAGCATCTTTATTAATCATCACTCTGTCCACCAACGCCGAAGTCATCACCGATGGCACACTCGGCCAAAATATTAATCTACCCGGTCCTGATTTTCAAATCGGAGCTGATTTAGGCCAACAATATGGCAGCAATTTATTTCACAGCTTCCAAGACTTCAACTTGAATAGCTCCGAAAGTGCTACCTTCTCTGGACTCAATAGCATCAACAACGTTATTAGTCGCGTAACTGGCGGTAATCCATCCAATATTGATGGCCAACTTCGCTCGACAATTCCCAATGCCGATATGTATTTTCTTAATCCGTATGGCATTATGTTTGGGCCAAATGCACAATTAAATATACAAGGCTCTTTTCATGCCAGTACCGCAGATTATTTACGCTTGGGAAATGGGGGCAGGTTTGATGCTCGCAATCCGAGTGATAGTTTGTTGACAGTTGCCCCAGTAGAAAGTTTTGGTTTTTTGACAGATACACCAGCCCCAATTACCACTCAAGACAGCAATTTATCCGTTTCTAATAGCAAAACTTTATCATTAATTGGTGGAGATTTGGAGTTAAATGGTAGTTCGCCAGTGGTGTTTAATGAAGGGAATTTTATGGCCATATCTGCTCGTTCCATTCTTTCAGCACAAGGTGGACGAATCAATTTAGCAAGTGCTGCGTCCAAAGGTGAAATTATTCCTAGCGAATCGGGATTAAAGTTAAATGCTGAAGGTGGACAAATTAACATGGACAAGACTTTGATTGAAACCAGTGATGCTGGTAGTGGTGCCGTTTTTATTCGTGGCGGACAGTTGGTAATGCGTGATGCTGCAATTCAAGCTAATACAATGGGTGGCCAAAATGGTAAAGTCATTGACCTAAAACTAGGCGAATCTATCAATATCAGTGAAGAGCTTCCAGCAATATTGAGTAAAAGCTTTGGCAGTGGTGATGCAGGCAATGTTGTCATTACAACTCCACGCTTGAAAATTATTGGCAGTTATATCGAAACTAGCAATGTTGCCCAAGGCGATGGAGGAAGTATTGACGTTGATAGCAAACAAGTAAAAATAACCGATGGCGGTTCAATTGGATGTTCTGCGTTTGGAAGCGGACAATGCGGTGATGTTAATATTAGGGCCGCCGAGTTTATATCTATTTTAGGCGAGCATAAAGGTATTCGTATCTATAGTGGCACACCGCTCATAAATTATCCAACCTATATAGCCACAACTGCTTATAATGGAGATGCAGGGCAACTGAATATTGAAGCCAGTCAAATAAATATGGCTGGTGGTTTTATTGCATCTGGTAGTTTAGGCCTGGGTGATGCTGGTGATATAACTATCCGTGCCGATACAATTAATGTGACTGACGGCAGTTTTATTGCCAATAGCGGATTGGCTTTGGGACGAGTTGGAAATATTGATATTAATGTGACAGACACGATTTCCCTTAGTGGAAGGCGTACCGGTTCGTATATCACCACTACTGGGGTAGAATTTGAAGATAATCAAAGTAGCATTGTTAGTTTTGGACTGGCAAGCTCTGGAGGAAATATCTCTATTTCAGCATCGACATTGAAGGTAGATAATGAAGCTTTTATAAGTGCTTCAACATTAGGCGGTTTTACAGCCGAAACCATTGGCAATATTAATCTTGAAGTTGATAATTTGTTTATTACTCAAGGCGGACAAATAAACAATAGCAATGGTGTTTTCTTAGGAAGAGATTTTTTTGCTGGTCCCGGTCAAGGCGGTGACATACAAGTTCAGGCTAAAAACATAACTATAGATGCGGATAAAAGTGGTTTACCGACTGGCATTTTCAGTGATACTTATAGTAGTGAAAATGGTGGTAATGTTGACATACAAACAAATAACTTAGATATCGCTAATGATGGTGCTATTTCGGCACGGAGCAATGATACTGGCAATGCTGGCTCTCTTACCATACAAGCGGATACTGTCAAATTAATCAATCAAGGAAAAGTCAACACTGAAGCTGAAAACGCTGCTGGTGGTAATATCTTGATTAATACACCTAATTTGTTGTTTTTACAAAAAGGTGAAATTACCACAAGTGTTGGTGCTGGCAAAGGTAAAGGAGGTGATATAACTATTGAAAATCCTCAATTTGTTGTATTGAATCAAGGCAAAATCAAAGCCCAAGCCGATGCTGGACATGGTGGTAATATTCACATTGTCGCTGAACAATTTATCACTTCTCCAAATAGTTTAATCAGTGCTTCATCAAATTTGGGTTTGGATGGTGATGTTAATATTGAATCTCTTAATGTTGATATGGAAGGATTTTTGGTTGTATTATCAGATAAAGTTGTAGATGTCAGTAATCAAATGAAGACTCCTTGTGGTCAACGATTAGCTGAAAATTTGAATAGCTTTGTTGTTATATCCAGTGAAGGGGCAGCTAATTCACCAGATGATTTGTTACCGAGTGGACCTTTATTGTCAGAAAACTTACCAATGAAAACAGCTATTTCTGTTAAAAATCTACCTGACAAATTAGCTTTCTCAACTTGTAAAAAATAATTATCTAAATCAAGATTAACAAAAAGACACCTCGTTCCCAACGGCTACGTCTTATCGTTATACATAAGTCCCAAGCAACAAATGTAGGGTGGATAGAATGAAATCCACCATTTTGAAGGTTTGGTGGGTTTCCACTTCGTTACTACCCACCCTACATAATCACTGCCATTTACGTTAAGGGCAACCATAAAGGATTTGCCCCTATGTTAAATGATGATTTGTAGGGGCAATCTCCTTGTGGTTACCCCAATCAATTTCCTTAACTTAATGGCGGTGAGATGGAGCGATTTTGTGTAGGATAACATATTTACATTGAATGAATATCCAATCTATCTCGCAATTTATCTCCTAAAATATTAACCGACAATACCACTAACAATAGAACCAAACCGGGAGCTAATACCATGTGTGGAGCCATTAACATATAACTGGTTCCATGTTTTATCATGCTTCCCCACGAGGCCATTGGTGGTTGTACTCCTAATCCTAAAAATGACAAACCAGCTTCCGCTATCACAACCCCGGCTATTCCAAAAGTTGCTTCAATCAGCAATGGAGCCAACAATAATGGGATAATATGATAACGTAAAATTCTATAAGTATTAGCCCCTAAAGCAATAGCCGCCAAAACATGGTCACGGTTTTTTAAGGATAAAGTTTGAGCTCTTGCTAAACGAGCAAATCCAACCCAACCAACAACAGAGAGAGCAAATATAACATTTTCAATTCCCGGCCCCAATATTCCAGATAAAGCAATGGCTAACAAAATTCCCGGAAATGCTAAAAATATATCCATAAAACGGACAATTATCAAGTCAATATAACCACCGAACCAACCACTTAATGTACCAACTAAAGTTCCTACTATTAAAGAAACTGAAATCACTCCAAATGCTACAAAAAATGAAGTTCTGGCTCCCATTATTAAGCGGTCTAAAATTGGACGACCTAAATCATCATAACCTAACCACTCAACAAATGATGGTGGCTCTAAAATGTTAGGCAAAATAATGTAATTGGGCTGTAAAGGCAACCAAGGACCTAATACGGCCACTAAAAACCAAAGGATTAAAACTGTTGCGGGAATGATAATTTTAGGCACTATAACGTACTCGTGGGTCTAACCAAGCGTAAACTAAATCAGTCAAAGTATTAACTAACACATAACTTAAACTTATCAATAATATACAGGCTTGGACTACTGGATAATCTCGGCGTTCAATGGATTCAATTGTCAATTGACCAATGCCCGGCCAGGCAAATACTATTTCTGTGATAACCGCTCCGCCTAACAATGTACCAAGCTGTAAGCCCAGTATTGTTATTATTGGTAAAGAAGCATTGCGTAAAGCGTGATGAATAATTATTGCGGACTCTCGTAAGCCTTTAGCACGGGCGGTACGAATATAATCTTCATTTAAAACTTCCAATAAAGTTGCACGGATCATGCGAGCCAAAATTGCCGCTAATGCAGTGCCTAAAGTAATAGCTGGTAAGATTAAGGATGAAAAACCTTCATTACCACTGACTGGCAACCAACCAAAAGTTAAAGAAAACAAATATATTAACATTGGTCCCAACCAAAAATTAGGTATTGACACCCCTAACAAGGCAAATACCATCGAGCCATTATCGTAAACACTGTCCTTACGCAATGCAGCTATACTTCCCAATGGCAAAGCTAATACTAAAGCGACTAATAAACCGGCCAATGCTAATTCCAAAGTAGCTGGAAATCGTTCCCATATCATTTCGATAATTGGGCTTTTTGAATATAGGGAATTACCTAAATCACCTTGTAACAAACCTAACATGTATGATTGCCATTGGATAAACAATGGTTGATCTAAACCTAAACTTACACGCAATGCTTCTTGATCAGCAAAGGTGGCCGATTCTCCGAGCATAGCTTGTACCGGGTCGCCCGGCACCATATGGATAAGTAAAAATACTAATGTAACTACCCCTAATATAACTATTAAGGTACTGAATAAACGAGAAAATAAGAATGATAACATTTTAGATAATTGTATTAACAGCCGGGTAAGGTCGGTGAAACAAAGCGTTTGCGACCATTGTGATACAAAAAATATATCTCGTTCCCAACGTCTCGCCTCATCGTTATACATAAGTCAAAAGTAACAAATGTAGGGTGGATTGAGTGGTAGCGAAACCCACCATTTCGAAGGTTCTACATAATATATTTTCATTTCAAATACTTAAATACTTGTGTATAACGATGAGATATCTCGTTGGGAATGCCTACTATACCGCTCTGCGGTATTCATTTATAATTAGAAAGTTTGTTAAATTCAAAACTAATATTTATTATTTCGGTTCAAATATTTTGTCTCGGAATTTCCAATAAAAAGATAAAGTTTTATGTACTGTTTTAACCACAGCTCTTGGAGTGATTGTTGCACCGGTGAATTGGTCAAAAATTCCACCATCTCGTTTGACCTTCCAACCATTGTCTGTTGGATTAAGAAGAGAATAACCCTTAAAACCACGTATCCAATTGGATTTACGTAAATCAATTTTATCACCTAAACCGGGAGTCTCTTGATGAGAAGTAACCCGAACACCAAGTAATATGCCAGCATAATTCACAGCAACCAACATGTTAATACGTCCATTATAACCATCAGGAGCTGTTGGAATTAAAATTGCTGCTACCGGTTGGCCAGCTTTTCTTGCCAAATGGATTGTTAAATTATTATCAACACCAAGTTCACTTTCTATTTCTTTTGTATCGGTAAACAAATCATTATCATATGTATTTTTAGGAACTAAAGCAGTTAAAGTACGTAATAGAGCTTCTCGTTCATTAATCTTGATCTGTTCAATAGTACTCTGATAACTAAAAGCAACTAATCCCCCACCTAATATAGCAAAAATAGTTAAAATGCTTGCAGTTTTTAAGATTTGCCACATAGTTTAATGTCCAAATACTTGAGGTTTAGTATAATAATCAATGACTGGCACTGACATATTCATTAATAAAATAGCAAATGCCATCCCGTCTGGATAACCGCCCCAAGTACGGGTTATATAAATTAATAAACCAATTCCAACTCCAAATATAAGTCTACCTTGATTAGAAGTTGCTGCGGTTACTGGGTCAGTAGCAATGAAAAAAGCTCCAACAATGGCTGCTCCACTAAAAATATGAAATATTGGCGATGGATATATATCTGAATCTATTATAAAAAATAAACTTGCAATAACAAATAAGCCGGTTAATACTGCGATTGGAATATGCCATGTTATAACTCGTTTATACATTAACCAACAACCACCTAGCAAAAATGTTAGGTTAATCCATTCCCAACCGGTAGCTCCTAAAAAACCAAACATTGGTTTAGCTTTGATTTCATTAACTGTGTGGAATTGTCCCAGTTCGGTTTTCATTGTATCCAGCACTGTCGCCCCGGTAAAGCTATCTAATGGTAGTCCGCCAGTTGGATGGCCATAAAAAATAATGCTGAAACTATCTAATATACCAGCATAATTATATCCTAAAGTTGATAAAGCTGGCCATTGCGTCATTTCAACTGGAAATGAGATTAACAATACAACATAACCAACCACAGCCGGATTGAAAGGATTATAACCAAGTCCTCCATATAAATGTTTCGCAAAGATAATTCCGAATG
Source organism: Candidatus Halobeggiatoa sp. HSG11 (assembly GCA_030378105.1). Classification (GTDB taxonomy): domain Bacteria; phylum Pseudomonadota; class Gammaproteobacteria; order Beggiatoales; family Beggiatoaceae; genus DRQV01. The sequence goes on from JAUCGL010000075.1 coordinate 17,056, forward strand.
AGATACCTATAACAGTCATCCACCAAGGCAAAAATGGCGGTATAGCAACTGCTAATAACAAGGCTGTCACCAATGCACTACAATCTGTTAAAAAAGGTAATATTGGTTTACGGCGTATCCACAAGATAAAAAATTCACAAATTAATGCCGTTATACATGCCAAAATTATTGTTATTATTACAGCAAAACCAAAAAAATACACGTACATAGCAATGCCCGGAATGAGAGCATATATAACTTGGTGCATTGTTTTTGTAACGCTATTACCTTGGTGGATAAAAGGAGCAGTTGAAATTTTAAATCGCATAAAATATATTGTACTATGATGATTAAAAACAGTTTTATTAATTTCTGATTTGTTTTAATCGTTATTCTTAAGTTTATGTTGTTGTATTTATTGTATCATATAATTAGTTGGTTAAGTTTAAATAGCTTTCTGCGTTAGATTAGTTTAGTCATTATTTGGAGTTGCAAGGTCTCCTTGCTTAAGAAGTATTAGCAAGTTTTAACGATTCTGGTGAAGGCATATAACCAACTTGTTGGAAATAAGAAAAATAAATAGCTAACAATTGCTTATCTATTGGAGGGCAAGTTATTTTAGTATCGAGCAAACCAGAAAAAGTATTACTAGAATCAAATTTTGGATTGTTGGATAACAAATTGGTCGGTGAACGTAACAATGATGATAATATGGCATATTTTTTAGGGTGCTGAAACACCTGTTCTTTAAGTATAGCTAACCATTCATCATAACTTAGCTCTTCCAAAAAATAACCTAAACTACAAATATTAATAAATAAATCATGTATATAAATTGAATTTGGATTGGATATATGAAAACATTTTCCAAAAGAGTTTTCTTGCAATGATAAATGTCGAATAGCTTTGCTAACATAATCAACTGGCACAATATTTACCATGATTCCTACAGTTGGAAACTTACTCAATTGAATACATCCTTTCATCATATTACATAGAAAGTCTTTGTAATTATTATTAATACCAGTTTCACTATGGCCCATAATTCTGGTTATTCGATAAATACAAGCTGGCAAACCTCGTTCTTGTGCTTGCTTAATCAAATGTTCAGCTACCCATTTACTTTGCTTATAACCACCTTTTAAATTAACATCTAAACAAGGATCATCCGTTTCTAACACTAGTTTAGATTTAGAATAAGTTTGGCTAAAAAATACCGCTACAGTAGAAGTAAAATGAATTGGTTTAGTTTTCGCTATACTAGCTAACCGTATAACTTCTTGAGTTCCAAGTACATTAATGGCTTTCAAGGCCGAATATGGATAAACAGAATTAACTTGTGTACCAATGTGATAGATAATATCAATTTTAGTAGCCAAATTATTAAACTGTTGTTTTGATAGCCCTAAAAATGGTTTAGCCAAATTTCCTGATACTATAGTTATGCGAGATTCAAAATTTGGTTGCCATAAAGAATATTCTTGTAAAATTTTCTTTAAACGGTGTTTGCCAGTAGTTAAATCTTTACAGCGAATCAAACAATAGATATGAGCATCAGTTGTGTGAATAAGTTCACTCAATAAACAAACACCAAGAAAACCAGTAGCTCCAGTCAAAAAAATAGATTTCGGATTAATTGAGTTAGATAACGGATTGTTAAATTGAATAGAATGATCTAACACCGCTTCTGCTTGTAAATCTAATTTAGCCATATATTATCAATAAGTTGGACAGTTTTTAAGTCTATTCGTGGGAACAATGTTATTAAGTTAAAGAAAATTGATGGAGTCCAAAGCAAAGCTTTGATATTTTGAATTATAAATTAAATCTTAACAAAGCTAATACTTTGAATTTTAAAAACTTTATTTTCTTAACTTAATGGCATTGATTTGTGGGATGGATAAATGAAGTGTCATCCACCATTTTATATAATGAGATGATATAACCTAAGTGCTTATACACTTTTAATTAATTTAATCTTACATTGTTTCTAAGCCAAGATTTTGGTTTTAAAAATCTTCCCAATCTCCATGATTTTCTCCATATGGTAGATTATTAATTTTATTTGGAAAAATAGTTGGCTGCTGTTCTTGCTTGGGTAATTCTAAATCACCTACATAAAAAAATGTTACCTGCCCTTCTAATTTTTGAGCTTGCTCTTTCATAAGATTTCCAGTTGAAGAAATTTCACCAGCCAAAGCAGCATTTTGTTGAGTCATGGTATCCATTTGAGCCACAGCCATATTTATCTGATGGATACCAGAAGATTGTTCTTTGGTAGCAGAAGCAATATCGGAAATAATATCACTAACTTGCTTGTTAGAAGTGACAATTTTCTCCAAGATTTTCCCGGAACGATTCACTAATTTAGTACCTTCTTCCACTTTGATAGCACTATCTTCAATTAAAGCTTTAATTTCCTTAGCTGCTGTAGCACTTCGTTGGGCTAAATTCCGTACTTCAGATGCAACTACCGCAAAACCTCGGCCTTGAGCTCCAGCATGAGCGGCTTCTACAGCAGCATTTAAAGATAACAAATTAGTTTGGAAAGCAATTTCATCAATAACTCCAATTATATCAGATATTTTTTTACTACTATCATTGATTTCATCCATAGCTTGGATAGTTAAATTAATAACTTTACCACCATCTTTTGCCCTTTGTTTAGCTTTATTAGCTAGTTCAACTGCTTGGCCTGAATTAGTTGCATTCTGTTGAACGGTGGCGGTCATTTGCTGTATACTAGAAGCAGTTTCTTCCAAAGAGGAAGCTTGGGATTCAGTACGTTTACTTAGGTCTAAATTACTTTGCGAAATCGTATCAGCAACTTCGTTAACCATTTTGGCAGTTTGTAACATTGCAGTTACTACTTCTGTTAATTTAGTTACCGTACCATTAATATCATTTTTTAATTGGTCAAACACACCAACATAGTCGTTTTCGATTTTTTTAGTCAAATCTCCTTCAGACAATGCAGAAATAATATTGGTAATATCTCCAATTACTGATTGATTAAAACTAATTATATCATTGATACTAGTCGCAAATATTTTAAAGAATCCTTCTTTATTGGTTAAATTAATTCGATGCTCAAAATTACCAGAAACAGCAGCTTCAATAACAGTATTGATTTCTTTTTCAATTGCAACTTCATCAGTACGATCATTAAATTCCATAATAATTCCAATCTGTTGTCCAGAGTCATTGGTAACTGGAGTTATGATATGATCTAAAGTAATCTCAGCAATAGAAATTCTAGCATGATGTGACTTTTTAAGATTCTTTAAAATATGGAGTTTATCGTCAGTATTATCTATGTGATATAGAGCGAACTTAGAACCCAATATTTGGCTGGCATCAAAATGGGCAATTTGCTTTTGAATAGTTGCTTCATATTTGGTAAATAAATGTTGGGCAGATTCATTGAAATAAATTATATTGTAATCACTATCAGTTATCAAAATATTAGTGGTAGCTCTGTCCAAAGCTTGATTGATTCTGATTGCTTTATCAGCGACCGATGTTAATTCATTATTAGCTTTGGCTAATTTATCTTCTATGTTTTTGATAAATATATAAAAAAATCTTAATAACCCAGTCCCAATAATAACTGAAATTGTTATTAGCACAATTAACAAGGTTTGCAATACAGCTTCATGTTCAGAAATGTCAACCAAAACAATAATATTACCTAATTCACGTTTACCAGCATCAATAAGAGGAGTAACCATGCTGTTATGTTTTTTATTATTGAAAGTGAATTTAATATTAGTGTCAGAATATAAATGAGTTTCTTCAATAAATTGTTTAATTTCTGATGAAATAGCAGGAATTGTTTTATCAATAACAACAATGTCGGAAAACAAATCCCAATTTCCATCACGTTCCATCATTTTTAACCCTTCTTCCCAAGTACCACGATTGAGAAAGGTTTTATTGATCATAAAAAGTAGCTCAACATTTAAAATATTTTTAATAGCAACAGTTATATCTTCAATTTCTTTACCAAGTTCAATATAACCAACCAATTTTTCATCCACATACCAAGGATAGACAAAACGCAAAGTAAAAGTACCAAATTTACCAAGTTCAATACCATACGTTGGAGCTTTATCTTTAACAGCATCGGCTAAGGTAAAACGTGGAATAGAATCACCATGACGTTTGGGATTATGCACTCGCAAGAAACAAACCTTATCCAAGTCAATAAAGTAAAAATGAGTTACTTGATGTTTCTCATTCATAGTCTTAAAAAATGATATTGCGTGTTTTAATAAGGCTTCTCTATTTCTGGTTTTATAGTTATTTTGCAAATCGGAGTTTAATTGTAATAGATCAATTTGTCCTTCTAAAACTTTAGCTTCTTCATCTAATTTCATTTTAAATAACTGCTGAACTTTTTTGGTATGATTGACTATTTTTTGATTGACATGACTGTGTTGTTGCCAGTAGATAATAACAATGGAAGTTATTAATAGAACTAATAATGTAGCACTGAATAGAAAAAAGATGCGTTTAATCATTTTAAGTTGTGATAACCATAAATAAAGTAGTTGCACATAAAATTAATTATTATAATTATGTATAAAGCACCAAATAGCTCCAATGTTATTTGACAGCTTTTTGGAACAAGAAAGAGTTTTCCAAACCAACCGAGAAATCCGTTGTTTCATAGTATAATATAGCATAGTTCAATTTAAAAGATAAAAATTATGATAGTCCTTCAGATAGTGATTTATTAAGATGGGGGGCGTATATGCACTGCCATTAAGTAAGAAGATTTATTCGGGTAACCACAAGGGAGATTACCTCTACAAATATTCACATAACATAGGAGCATTATGGTTGCCCTCAACTTAATGGTAGTGGGGCGTATATGTTAATGCGTAAAGATGGATGTTGTGAAGCAATGAGAAAGATATCAATTGGTTCAGGTGTAACATGATCAGCTTGTTACAACTATTATTAAGTTAAACAATAATTATGTGGTTCAGGAATGCGTTGGAAAGAGAAAGGAGTTTTAGTAACTATTTTATCATTGAGGGCTGTTACGTACAATCTTACAGAACGTTGGCAACAATTTTGGGATAAGATTCAAAAATATAGGTTTTATTAGGGACTAGAGTTACTACTGAAATATAGAATGCTGGGCCTGGTAGGACTTGAACCTACGACCTGCCGATTATGAGTCGGATGCTCTAACCAGCTGAGCTACAGGCCCTTCAACAAGCATTATATCACGTTATGAAAAAAATACAATAGAACAAACCAAATATCAGGGCCACCGCATTAAAATTATATACCAAACACAAGCTTAACCGGTAATTATCACTCCAAAAGTCTTACGATGTTTCGTAAGCAAGATTACCGAGAGTAGTATCAAGGTCAAAAATATTCATACAAATATGTCTAATAGTAGTCATAAATGACTAGTAATCCCAATAATGTCTGGTTTCTACATGCCTATATCCTTTATCTATCTCTTCTAAAAAGTTATATTTTACACCAATATATTCTGTAAGATTCTGCTATAGTGAAAAAATCCCTAACCGCCTCATGTAAAGAACCTTGATTTCCTTTTAAACTCAATACATAATCACCACCACCGTCCGTAATTTGTTTAGCTATATTTTTTTGACAATCCATTGCATCAATTGTCACTATAGCATTTCCCGATTGGATAGACTACAGTTATATTAAGCAAGAATCTGATATTTTTATAGATTTTAATTAATAATTAAGCATTCATAATTAAGAATTGCTATAATGTGAATTAAGAGCTGACTCGCAAATGACCCCAACAAAAGAAAGCAGCAGCGAGTCTTCCAAAAACATGAACCATAAGTCCTGCATAAGAACGAACTCTGCCAGCAGACTCAATACCAGATTTTC
>JAUCGL010000076.1 GCA_030378105.1 Candidatus Halobeggiatoa sp. HSG11
ATTGCGTCACATCAAATGTTTGTGCATGTTCATGTTGAAACCAGTCTGGATGTTCCGATACTTGTTTCTTCAATGTTGCCAAATTTATCTTTGTTGGTTGTTTACCCAAAATTGGTTTGGGAGAAAACTCTCCTGTTTCTTTAAATCTTTTCACCCATTCTTTCATTGTGTTATACTGTATATCGAATATTTTGCTTGCACTTCTCATACTATTTTTTTCTTCAATAACGAAATCTATTGCACGTTTTCTGAAATCTATACTATAACTCATATATCTTTACCTATAATTTATTTTTATGATGTATTTTTATAAGAATGTTACTATATAAAGATATATTAATCGGCGGAATACTAGTAGAAGACATAAAAGACCCAAGTGATTTTGAAAAAGAGCTTCATTATCGCTTATGTATCGCTGATGGATTAAAAACGTTTGAAAAGGCTGATAAAAATGCTACTGAACGTTTGAAAGCCCTAACTTTACAGATTTTTGAAGGTCTATCTATAAAAGAAATAGCTATTATACTCAGTAGAACTGAAGGAGCAACCAAACAATTTCTTTTTGAAACTAAAAAAAAGCTTCAGTTTTATTTAGATAAATGTTGGAATGAACACGATTAATTTATGGAAGATTATGTTATGAATCAAAAAGAAAGTGAAAATCAAGCGTTACATGCTGAATTAGAATATCGTCAGCAACCAATTGAATTAAATCCACAAATACTGAAAAATGTGTTTAAGGAAACTGGTTTAAAACCTGATTGGCAAGTTGATATTATTAATTTTTGGCGAAAAATTAGTTCTTCTTTAAAGCCAGATTGGAAAGTTGGAGTATCAGTTATGGCTTCACTGGTGGCAGTTGTATTTTTAATAAAGATGATACCACCAGAGCAGCCACAACCAATTGTGAAAAGTCCTCCTTCAATTCCACAACAAATAGCGGTTTCCAATCCACAAGCAACATCACAAACTTTACAAATAGAATTAACGAAACTTGGTATTGTTGCTGAACTGAAGACAGTTGATAATGGTTGGATGGTTAAAATAGTTAATTTATCTACTGATAATCCAGAAGCTTTGTCAGCTTTACTAACGAAGCATGACTTGGTGTTGCCGCCTCCGAATGGTGAGAGTGGTTTAAAAATTCGGGTTGTAGCAGAAGAGCGTTAAGAGATTAGTGAGCAAACTGCCCATTAAAAGTGTGTCCTGAAGAAAAGCTCAAACTTTTCATGCTGTATTAGGCATCTTTCCTAAATAGAATTAATCCTTTAAAATTTAATAATTTATTTAAGAATTACGGTAGTCCTATAGAAAGTAGTGATAGCTTCAAAAAACCTACTAGGTTTCAAAAACCTAGTAGGTTTAACACTACATATTACAGGACTACCAAATATTTTATTATAAAAGCAAATATGATTTAATAGGTATGGTCGAGTAGATCGAGAGAACTTCCCCTTCAGACCCTCACAGAACCGGACATGAAACTCTCGCTTCATCCGGCTCTTCATGTTCCTTGCAAAATACCAAGCTTGCGTTAGTTTAAGATTCCTCCCATTTCTGGTTGAATCTTAAACCTATTTTGAACATCAATAGATTACAGTAATACAAAATAAATAATTGATATTTTTGTAGAATTTAATTAATAATTAACCATTCATAATTAATAATTGCTATATATTGAGAAGATGTGTCCAAAATTTATTGATATTTTTTTAATTTTGAAATAGTTTTATACACTGAATAGCTGAAATAAACATAAAAATTTGACTGATAAAATATTTTACTAGTATAATAGTTGAAGCTCACCTTTAACTCAACTATCAAATTTTTATGAACCAACCAAGTTAAATGTTTATTATAAATAATTTACAATATAATTTGAGTTAGTCTTTGAATAGTTGAATTTAAATATCAATAGGGTTAAACCTAACAATAAGGCAATTTTGTATGAATATCAATCATCAACGTGGTTCAGGATCGTCAGTTTTTTTGTTAATAGTAGTCATAATTGTTGCGGCAGTTTTTTTCTTTAAGCTATTTCCTTTGTACATGGAAAACATGACTGTATCCAGTGCCTTAGAAAAAGTTATCGAAACTGAAAAAATCACTGATAAATCGGATAGAGATATCCGTCGAATATTTCTGAAGAATCTGAGTAAAAAGGATGTTAAATTATTTGATCAGGATACAGTTAGACAACATGTTAATATTGAACGAACAAGGGATGGAATGACAATAACAGTGGAATATAAACAAATTAAGCCGTTAATGAAGAATGTTTCATTTTTAGTTGACTTTAAGAACACTGTAGAAATACCTTGAGTTATTCTGATTTATACCAAGCTTTGGCTTATAATTTTAAAGATGAACAGCTTTTAATAACTGCTTTGACTCATCGTAGCGTTGGTACTCCAAATAATGAGCGAATGGAATTTTTAGGCGATGCTTTGCTTAACTGCATTATGGCAAAGGTATTGTTTGAACGTTTTCCAAATGCTCGTGAAGGAGAATTGACTCGTTTACGAGCTAATTTAGTTAAACGGGATGCTTTAGTTAAAATTGCTTATCAACTTGAATTAAGTCAATATTTATTGCTTGGTTCCGGTGAATTAAAAACTGGTGGCGAACAACGTGTTTCAATCTTGGCCGATTCAGTTGAAGCAATTATTGGTGCGGTTTATTTAGACAGTGATATGCAAATCTGCCGCTCAATGGTAGTGAATCTATGGGAAAAACTGTTACAACATTTACCACAACAGATAAAAGACCCTAAAACTCGTTTGCAAGAATACTTACAAGCTCAACAAAAAACTTTGCCTGCTTATAAAATATTGACTATAAAAGGCTCTCCTCACGCCCAATTGTTTGAAGTTAAATGTACAATACCGGGTTTAAAAACTCCAACTTATGGCAATGGCGAAACCAGACGTAAAGCCGAACAATCAGCTGCTGCAAAAGCTTTGAGTGTGTTAAATGTTAAATGAAGGACATTGCGGTTATGTGGCTATTATTGGTCGTCCTAATGTTGGTAAATCAACTTTACTTAACTATTTTCTCGGCCAAAAACTAAGTATCACATCACGCAAACCACAAACAACCCGTCATAGTCTACTTGGAATCAAAACCAAAAATAATAATCAAATAATTTATATAGATACTCCCGGTTTACATCAGCGTATGCACAATGCAATGAATCGTTATTTAAACCGTGCAGCAATCAATAGTATAGATGGAGTTGATGTTATCGTTTGGTTGGTGGAAGCATTACAATGGACAGACGAAGATAATTATGTACTTAAGGCTCTAGCAAAAAGTTCAATACCAACTATTTTAGCCGTTAATAAAGTAGATAGAGTCTCTGATAAAAATGTATTATTGCCATATTTAAAAAAAGTTACAGCTAAATATAATTTTATTGAAGTGTTTCCTATTTCTGCTCTTAAAGAACAAAATTTAGAACAGCTTGAAACTAAGATTGTTACTTTATTACCAAAAGGTATTTTGCTATTTCCAGAAGAACAAATAACTGACCGGTCTGAAAAATTTTTATGTGCTGAAATAGTGCGTGAAAAATTAGTACGCCGTTTAGGAGCTGAGTTGCCTTATCGTCTAACAGTTCAAATAGAACATTTCAAAAATTATCGTAATGTTAATCATATAAGTGCGTTAATTTGGGTCGAAACTGAAGGTCAAAAAGGAATTATTATTGGGAAAAAAGGCCAAGTGCTTAAGTCTGTTGGAAAAGAAGCTCGTGAAGACATGGAAACATGGCTTGATCATAAAGTTTATTTACAACTTTGGGTTAAAGTAAAACAAGGTTGGTGCGACAGTGAAAGAGCTTTACAACAACTGGGTTATTCTGAATATTAGTTTCAAATAAAAGTTTTGGAAATGTTTAATTCTAATACGAAACTTAAAGCTTAAGCTTTGAACTCCAACTCATTAACTGATCTTATCGCAGAGAGCTATTTAAATTACTGAATATAACGGATTCTGTTGATAAATAAAAATTAATTGATATAAAACCATAACCGTAGGGTCGGTGAAGTATAGCGTAACCGACCTTAACATTAAATAACTAATCTTAATGGTCGGTTTCACTTCGTCACACCAACCCTACAAGTATTTGTTAATTACTGAATTTATTATTATCAACATAATCCATTATAATTCATAACAATTAATAATTAACCATTCACAATTCATTATACATATCAAATGACAAATTGGAACGAATTTAATTTTAATACCCGTGCCGTTAGGGCTGGGCAAATGCGTAGCGAAGAGGGAGAACATAGTGAAGCAATTTTTCCAACTTCAAGTTATGTGTTTAAAAATGCTGCTGAAGCTGCTGAACGATTTACTGCTAAGGAACTAACTGGCAACATATATTCACGTTTTACCAACCCAACTGTTCGTTATTTTGAAGAACGATTGGCAGCATTAGAAGATGGTGAAAGCTGTTTAGCAACTGCTTCTGGTATGGCTGCTATTCTTTGTACCTGTTTGGGCTTATTGAAAGCTGGTGATCATATTGTTGCTTCACGCAGTTTATTTGGTTCAACCGTAACATTATTTAATAATATTCTAGCTAAGTTTGCAATTAAAACTAGCTTTGTTGATTTAGATAATCTTTCCGATTGGCAGGAAGCTATCCAACCCAATACTAAGCTATTGTTTTTAGAAACCCCGTCTAATCCGCTGATGGCAATTGGTGATATACAAGCTGTGGCTGATTTGGCCCATAAAAATGATTGTTTATTGGTGGTTGATAATTGTTTTTGTACTCCAGCATTGCAACAGCCGTTAACTTTGGGAGCAGATTTAGTTATCCATTCAGCAACCAAGTTTTTAGATGGACAAGGCAGATGTATAGGTGGTGCGGTAGTTGGGCCAAGTAAACTTATTAACGGTGATATTCTCGGCATCTTACGTTCTGCCGGTCCAACCATGAGTCCATTTAACGCATGGGTATTTTTGAAAGGGTTGGAAACTCTTGAATTGAGAATGCAAAGACATTGTGACAATGCGGAATATTTGGCAAATTGGTTAAATGAACACGAAGCTGTTAAACATGTTTACTATCCGGGTTTGACTTCCCATCCACAACATAAGGTTGCGATTAAACAACAAAAACGTTTTGGTGGTTTGCTATCTTTTGAAGTTGCGGATCAAACTACTGCTTGGAATGTGATTGACTCAACTGAAATGATATCTATAACCGGTAATTTAGGCGATGCGAAAACAACTATCACTCATCCAGCCACTACAACTCATGGCCGTATAACTCCTGAACAACGGCAGACTGCTGGCATAAAAGATGGGCTGATTCGTATTTCGGTGGGTTTGGAAGATGTTAAAGATATACAAACTGATTTGGCCAGAGGCTTAAGTTGAATAAAGCCATCACTTTGGCTATGACCGGAGCTTCAGGAGCTGCTTATGGGTTACGTTTATTAGAACAATTAATTATAGCCAAACGACAAGTATATTTTTTAATATCAGAGCCAGCAAGATTAGTTCTTGATTTAGAACTTAAGATAAAATTACCATCCCATCCAGAAGCAATTCAAGATTTTTTAACTAAACTTTATCAAGCAGTTCCCAATCAATTACAAGTCTTAAGTCATAATCAATGGACTGCTCCAATTGCTAGTGGTAGTTCTGTACCAGAAGCAATGGTGGTATGTCCATGTACAAGTAGTACTTTAGCTGGAATTGCCAATGGTTTAAGTCAGAACTTATTGGAACGGGCCGCTGATGTCATTTTGAAAGAACGTCAAAAGTTAATTTTAGTGCATAGAGAAACACCATTGTCGGAAATACATTTGGAAAATATGCTACGGTTGACCAAGATGGGGGTTATTATATTACCAGCTAATCCTGGGTTTTATCACCATCCACAAACTATTGACGATATTGTTGATTTCATTGTGGCACGAATTTGTGACCATTTGGCAGTGGAGCATAGTTTGTCAGAGCGGTGGGGAGATGTTGGGGAACGAGAAAATATCATTCTTGCTCAATAAATTGGCATATGCAAAATTATCATCTTGAATTACTTTAAATAAAAATGTTATAATTCACCTAACTTAAATGATTATGTTGAATTCCAAATAAACATAATTACAATCTTAATATTAACTGATTAACTAACCGGAGCAACTCTCATGTTAGAAAATTACATGCCGATATTTCTATTTATTGTTATAGGGCTAGTAATAGGTATCATCGTACCAACTATAGGTTTTTTTCTAGGAAATCGCCAACCAGATTCTGAAAAAAATTCACCTTATGAATGTGGATTTGAAGCTTTTGAAGATGCACGTATGAAATTTGATGTACGCTATTATTTAGTGGCTATTTTATTTATTCTATTTGATTTAGAAATTGCCTTTTTATTTCCTTGGGCAGTTATCTTTAAGAGTGCGGGTTTATTTGAATTTGTCGCAATGATGATTTTCTTAACAATACTGGTTATTGGTTTTATTTATGAATGGAAAAAAGGAGCATTAGAATGGGAGTAGAAGGCTTACTAGAAAAAGGTTTTATAACCACCAACGCAGATTCACTCATTAATTGGGCCAGAACAGGTTCCATGTGGCCAATGACATTTGGTTTAGCTTGTTGTGCTATAGAAATGATGCACACCGGAGCATCACGTTATGATCTCGACCGCTTTGGTATTGTGTTTCGACCTAGCCCTCGTCAATCTGATGTTATGATTGTAGCCGGAACCTTGACCAATAAAATGGCACCAGCTTTACGCAAAGTATATGATCAGATGCCAAATCCACGTTGGGTTATTTCTATGGGTTCTTGTGCTAATGGTGGTGGTTATTATCATTATTCTTATTCAGTAGTGCGTGGTTGCGACAGAATTGTACCAGTTGATATTTATATTCCCGGTTGTCCCCCAACACCAGAAGCTTTGCTATATGGAATATTGCAATTACAACAAAAAATTAAACGTACAAGTACTATTGCTCGTACAAGCTAAATCATATGCTGGTAGAACCATCCATTAAAAACTTGATATAGTTTTTCAAACAAATAAAGGTTCTAAGACCTGCCAGGTTTGCGAAACATGGCAGGTCTATTGGCAAAAATATTTACATGTTGTTTACAACAATGAAATTTCAATCAAATGCCTATCTGCCGGTAACATTGGCACTTGTAAAGTAATACTTTTTATCTCAACCGGTAATTGTTTCATAGCAATTATTTCTGCCTCTGGATATATACCTTTCATAGCCAACAAGCAACCATTTTTATCTATGAACTTCACTGTTTGAGTATAAAAATCATAAATATTAGTATATGCTCTTGAAATAACTGTAGTAAATTCTTCTTTATAATTTGAATCTTCAGTTCTAGTGCATATAGCCATCGCATTCGCTATTTTTAATTCTATAATAGCTTGTTTTACAAATCTTATTTTTTTAGAATTACTATCCAACAGCACTATTTGCAAGTCAGGTCGTGCAATAGCTAATATAAGTCCCGGCAAACCTGCACCTGTACCAACATCCAAAACTTTTGTACCACGAATATATGGCAATACAGTAAGACTATCAAACACATGTTTGGGTAACATCTGTTCAATATTACGCACTGCTGTCAGATTATAAACTTTATTCCATTGATCTAATAACTTCAAATAGTTCAAAATTTGATTAGCAGATGATAAATCAATATTTAAAGATTGTAATCCTTTGTTTAAATTATCTATTATTTGCATATTTTTATGTTTTATCAATTACCATAAATTGGCAGCCATTAAGGGGCAATCATAAATGGGCAATCATAAAGGATTGCCCCTACTTTGTAGGGATTAATCACTTGTGGTTATCCTAATTCTTATTGAAGCGGAAATTTCTTATGAAAAAATTATATATACTCATAGTTGTTTTGCTCATTAGTTGTAGCAGTGATGTTCCAATCTTATCACCATTATCAAATGATGCCATAATATTAGCTTTTGGTGATAGTCTTACTTATGGAGTTGGAGCATCATCAGATACTAACTATCCAGCTGTATTATCAAAATTAATTCAACGTGAAATAATCAATGCTGGCATACCTGGAGAACGAACTGCACAAGGATTGGAAAGATTACCAGAGCTGTTGGAAGAATACAATCCAAATTTATTGATTTTATGTCATGGTGGAAATGATATGTTACAGAAAACTGGGGAAAAACAGGCAGCAGATAACATTATTTCTATGATTCAAATAGCACAAGAATATGGAACTGAAGTAGTACTTATTGGAGTGCCAAAACCTAGATTATTTTTACCTTCAGCACCAGATTTTTATGCAGAAATTGCAACAAAAATGAATATTCCTTATGATGGCAAAATTATGGCTTATGTTCTGAGTAAAAAAGCTTTTAAAAGTGATATTGTACATCCTAATGTTAAGGGTTATCAAAAAATTGCAACCGCAATTGCTGAATTGTTAAAACAGGCCAAGGCTATTCAATAAGATATCCACGGAACGTTCGTATTCCGTTAGTTCTCAGACCTGCCCATGTTTCGCAAACCTTGCAGGTCTTTTGGCCAAAATATTTATCTGAAAAGCTATTCAATAGGTTGCTTCGACACGTCTCATCGCTTCCACCATGATTTGACAATTTTATTTATCAGCACATTTAATACAACGAGTATTTGTTGGATCAACGGCAAGTCTACGCATATCTATTTCTTCTCCACATACAAAGCATTCGCCATAATCACCTGACTCAATTCGACGTAATGCACCATCAATCATTAATAATTTACGCTGCTGTCGCCTCACAACTTCCTGCTCCATTTGCTGGGTTTGCATGGCATCCATACGAGAAAGCCTACCAACTCTAGCCTGATCCAATTCTATTGGTTTGCTTGATTCTTTAGAGGTTTCCTCAAGTCCTTGCAACTCTGCTTTTAAAATCAATAATTTTTGCTTAATTTTTTCTATGTCATTCATTGGCATTTCAAATAATCCAGATGAGAATTGTGTATCATTTTGTAGTCGCTTATTTATTTTTTGGTTCTGAACTTCATACAATGGGGACAATTTTCTGATTGGTTAAGTTCTTCCATCGAAATATTTCAAGTATGATTTAAATATTATCAATGCCTCTTAAGAAGGTAATCAATTGATTTTAATTTGTTATTTTTCAAGAATGTTATGATTCTTATGTGAAATTTTAATAGTTGAATAATTTTAGTAGTAATGTTTCAAGTTTTGATATATTATGAAGCACAATACAACTTAATGAGCAAGACTATGGATTTATCACCGTATTTAAAATTATTGATTACTAAAAAGGGTTCTGATTTAATCGTTACAGTGGGTTCTCCAATAATGATTAAACTTAATAGCAAGGATAAACCAGTTGGCAAAACAGCAATGACTGCTGATATGACCAAAGCTACTGCATTTGGCATTATGTCCGATGAACAAAAAAAACAATTTGTTAAAGATAAAACAATAGAATTTGATTATAGTCATGCCAATGGTGAGTTTAAAGTAATTGTATCTTTTAAAGATAAAGCAGTTGGAATAGTTGTTAAACCGGCTATAACCGAAGATGATATTGAAGAAGAAAAACCTAAAGAGGAACCTAAACCTGCTTCAGATGATAAAAACGAAGTGCCAATCATAGATAGTACAGATTTATTAGATTATTTAAAGATAACCTATCAACATGATGGTTCAGATTTATTCCTAACTGTGGGTTCACAAATAAAAGCCAAAATTTATGGAAGTGCTAGGCCAATAAGTTCATTTGTTGCAACTCCAGAAATAACTAAAAAATGTGCCTATTCCATCTTAACTGATGAACAAATTGCTCAGTTTGAACAAACTCATGATTTAGATTTCGCTATTTCATTGCCAGATGGAAGTGCTAGATTTCGAGGCAATGCCTTTTTTCAACGCAAGACTATTGGCTTAGTTATGCGTTATATCCCTTCTGAAATTCCTTCTGCTGAAGCGATGGGAACTCCCGAAATTTTACTTGAATTAATGATGGCTAAACGTGGCCTTATGCTTATGGTTGGAGGTACCGGTTCAGGGAAATCAACAACTTTGGCGGCTATGTTAGATTATCGTAATGCTAATTCTCCCGGCCATATCTTAACTATTGAAGACCCAGTTGAATTTTCTCATCCTAATAAAATGTCTATTATTAATCAACGTGAAGTGGGAGTGGATACTAATTCTTATGCTGCTGCGATAAAAGCCTCTTTGCGTGAAGCTCCAGATGTGATTTTAATTGGAGAAATTCGTGCTATGGAAACGATGGAAGCTGCTTTAGAACTTGCTAATACTGGGCATTTATGCGTTTCTACTATGCACGCCAATAATGCTAACCAAGCGTTGGATAGAATTGTTAATATGTTTCCAACTGATAAACAAAAGTCATTATTTATGGATATGGCTGGTAATATCAATGCAATCATATCTCAGCGTTTGATTCCAGATGTACGTGGAAAACGTTGTGCTGCTATTGAAGTGATGATCAATACTCCTAATATTTCTAACCTTATTTTAAAAGGCCGACTGACTGATATAAAAGATGCTATGAAGTCCAGTGGTGCCAAAGGAATGTGTACTTTTGATGATGCTCTTTTCAACTTATTTAAGGCTGATAAAGTAAGCAAAGAGGAGGCTTTAAAGAACGCTGATTCACGTAATGATTTGGAAGGTAAGATAAGTTTTGGTTAACGGTTAAAATAGTAGAATGGATAAATGAAGTAGTGATGAATCCAAAAAACCTGCTAGGTCTCAAATACCTAGCAGGTTTAACACTACCCAATGGTAATTTCAAAGTCTTCAATGTTGAATATGCTAACCAATACAAATTTAGGATTATGCCCTAGACTGACAGTTTGTACAGCTTGACCTTTCAATAAGTCCACAAGCGGTTGCATTGATAACTACGGTTACACCGTTTGATAAGAGTATGATATTTATAATTAATTTAATTATTAATTGATAGTAACACAGAGAACTTTAACAAACTCATGAACCCACCCGATAAAATAAAAAAACTAGTTGAAACTTTTGATTATAATTTAGCGAGTTATAAAAAAGGTCCGTACAATGAAACCCAAGTACGCCGTGAGTTTATCGATCCGTTATTTGAGGAGTTGGGTTGGGATATAACGAATAAAAAAGGTTATGCGGAAGCTTATAAAGATGTTATTCATGAGGATGCGATAAAAATTGGCGGTTCAACTAAAGCTCCAGATTATTGTTTTCGAGTTGGTGGAGTGCGTAAGTTCTTTTTGGAGGCTAAAAAACCAGCGATTAATTTGAAAAATGATATGAGTTCGGCGTATCAGTTACGTAGATACGGATGGAGTGCTAAGTTGCCTCTTAGTATTTTGACTGATTTTGAGGAATTTGCAGTTTATGATTGTCGGACTCGGCCGGTTAAAACTGATAAAGCTTCTCATTCTCGGATTTTGTATTTTAAATATACGGATTATATTGACCGTTGGGATGAAATTAAGAATATATTTTCGCAAGAGGCTATTTTAAAAGGTTCTTTTGATAAGTATAGTGAAACAAAGAAGCGGGGAACAACTGAAGTTGATGCTGTGTTTTTGCAGGAGATTGAGCGGTGGCGAGAGATTTTAGCTAAAAATATTGCATTACGTAATCCGGGTTTATCTCAGAGAGAGCTTAATTTTGCAGTTCAGCAGACTGTTGATCGGGTTATTTTTTTGCGAATTTGTGAGGATCGAGGAATTGAGCCTTATGGTCGATTGATGGCTTTACAGAAAGGTGAACAGGTTTATAAAAAGTTATTTCAGTTGTTCCGTAAGGCAGATGATAAGTATAATTCTGGTTTGTTTCATTTTAAGAAAGAGAAGAATCGGGAATATTTTGATGCACTTAGTTCTGAATTAGTTATTGATGACAAGGTGTTGCAGGATATTTTAACTAATCTTTATTATCCAGATAGTCCTTATGAATTTTCTGTATTGCCGGCTGATATTTTGGGGCAGGTGTATGAAAAGTTTTTGGGTAAGGTAATTCGTTTAACACCGAAGCATCAGGCTAAAATAGAAGAAAAACCGGAAGTAAGGAAGGCTGGTGGAGTTTATTATACTCCGACTTATATTGTTGATTATATTGTGAAACAAACGGTTGGAAAGTTGGTTGCTGGTAAGAGTCCGAAAGCTGTTGGTAAGTTGAAAATATTGGACCCGGCTTGTGGTTCTGGTTCGTTTCTTATTGGGGCTTATCAGTTTTTGTTGGATTGGCATCTTGAGCGGTATGTGGCTGGTAATCCAGAGAAATTGGCTAGGGCGAAGAAACCGTGTATTTATCAGTCGGTTGGTGAGGAGTGGCGGTTGACTACTGATGAAAGAAAGCGAATTTTGTTGAATAATATTTATGGTGTGGATATTGATTCGCAGGCGGTTGAAGTAACTAAGTTGTCTTTGTTGTTGAAGGTGTTGGAGGGAGAAAATAAGCAGACTATTGCTTATCAGTTTGAGATTTATCAAGAGCGAGTTTTGCCTGATTTGGAGAATAATATTAAATGTGGTAATTCTTTGATTGGTTCGGATTTTTATGTGAATCAGCAGGAGTCTTTTGATGAGGAGGAGATGTATCAGGTAAATGCTTTTGATTGGGAGATGGAGTTTGCGGCTATTATAAAAGATGGTGGATTTGATGCGGTTATTGGGAATCCGCCGTATGTACGACAGGAAATGCTTGGAGATGCAAAACCTTATCTACAAAATTATTACAGCGTTTATCATGGTACGGCTGATTTATATGTCTATTTTATTGAAAAAAGTATTTTGCTATTAAAATCTGCTGGTTTATTTGCTTTTATTGTTGCGAATAAGTGGATGCGTGCCAATTACGGAAAGCCATTAAGAGAATGGATGCAACAACAACATATTGTTGAAATTAATGATTTTGGTGATTTACCAGTTTTTCAATCAGCTACAACATATCCTTGTATTTTAGTTATAAAAAAATCACTTCCAACCAAAACTTTTCAAGCATCTAATTTAAAAAATCTTGATTTTGCTAATCTTAATGAATATATTAATCAAATTAGTTATGAAGTTGGTCAGACTTCACTTGACATAAGCGGTTGGTCGTTGGTTGATAAAAAAACTCAAACGTTGATTGATAAATTGTTTAAAACTGGGGTTATGTTAGGTGAATATGTTGAGCAGAAAATATATTATGGAATTAAAACTGGATTAAATGAGGCATTTGTTATTGATACTTTGACTCGTGACCAATTAATTGCTGAAGATGCCAGAAGTGCGGAATTGATAAAACCTTTTCTTTTGGGTAAAGATGTTAAGAGGTATAAATCACTTTCTAGCAATAATTATTTAATATTTATTCCTAAAGGTTGGACAAATAAACAAGTTAAAGAAAACGCTTGGAAATGGTTAGAAAATAATTATCCAGCTATAACTTCATATCTTGAACCTTTTGCTAAAAAAGCCCAAAAACGTTGTGATAAAGGAGATTATTGGTGGGAGCTTCGAGCATGTATATATTATGAAGAATTTGAAAAACCGAAAATAATATACCCTAATATTTGTAAAAAACCTGAATTTACTTTTGACAAAAATGGATTATATACTAATCAAAAATGTTTTATTACTCCTATAGATGATAAATATTTGCTTGGTATTTTAAACAGTTCTATTACATATTTTCTATTTGCTTCTATACTTCCCAAATTAAGAGGTGATTTTTATGAACCAAGTTATGTTTATTTAAAAAAATTTCCTATTTGCAAAATCAACTTTTCAATTCCTGCTGAAAAGAAACTCCATGATAAAATGGTTAATCTCGTCACCAAAATGTTGGAATTAAACAACAAACTTGCTGACTCTCAAATTCCACAAACCAGAAACATGCTACAACGTCAAATCGAAGCAACCGATCAACAAATTGACCAACTAGTATATAAATTATATGATTTAACCGATGCTGAGATAAAAATTGTGGAAGCAGTTAAATAATTTGTATAATGAAAACATTATCAAACAATTAAAAATTAATAATGATTTTAACTCTTAAAAATATTGGTATTATTAAAGATACCCAAATAGCTTTCAATGGCCTGACAATTATTGCTGGTAAAAACGATACTGGCAAAAGTACAGTTGGTAAGCTAATGTTTGCTATTGTAAAAGCACTTAGTCGTTTTGAACAAGATTTACATGAAGGTCAAAAAAAGCAAATTTTTGAAATAATAGAATCAATCTATTTTCAGGTAAGAAGACAATATTCTTTTGTAGAGAACCAATATTTAAAAAAAGAATTTCATCCTCCGAATTTCTTTAATCAAATAAAAGATTTATTAGATAATGAAGAATTTGAAGAAATAGAGATAGTTTTAGAAGATAAAATCAATTTATTAAAAAATTGTTTAATAGAAAGTCGTTCTGAATTTAATGAAGTGCAAAAAATAATATATGATATTCACAAACTTAAAGTATTAATTACGAAAAAAGAAGATAAAAAATCTGTTATTACTCGTGCCTTAACAAAAGCTTTTGTATCAGAATTTGGTTTTGAAATAACTCCTAAACATTCTAATTTAAAATCTTCCATTGATTTTTCTGAAGGAGCAAATAATATTTTTGCAATAGAACTGGAAAACAATAAAATTACTGAATTAGAACTTTATGATGAAGTTTTTTTTAATGACGTAACTTTCATTGATGCTCCAATTTTACTACAAATGTATGATGTTATTAGCTCCGCAAAAACATTACTGGAAATTATTAATGAAGATGATAAAGAACAGAGATTAATAAAGTCTTCAAGACCAAAAGTATCTTTACATATCAAAGATTTAATTTCTAAATTAGAAAATGCTCAATATTTTTCTCCAGATTTATTTAATCAAACATTCAGTCAAAATATTAATGAACTAATCCAAGGAAAATTTCAATTTAATAAAAAACAAAAGGATTTTCTATTTAAGAAAGCTATTAACCAAGAGCAATCTATTAAATTAAAATCCATAAATACAGCTTCTGGAATTAAAACCTTTGGAATCCTACAATTATTAATGGAAAGTGATTTTATAGATGAACGCAGTTTGTTAATTATTGATGAACCAGAAACTCATTTGCATCCACAATGGCAAATTGAATATGCCAAACTAATTGTTATGTTGGTTGCGGAATATAATATTCCAGTTTTGTTGTCATCGCATAGCCCTTATATGATTCAAGCTTTAAAGGTTTTTAGTGAGAAAAATAACATACAAGACAAAACTAAATATTATTTAGCTGAAGAAACTATAAGTAACATGACTAACATTATTGATGTAACAGATGATTTAAATAGAATATTCAAAACATTATCTGAACCATTGCAGGAATTAGTATGGAATTAAGAAATTTTTTGCAAAGAATGTTGAATTTTGGTCGTGATTCTGGTCATTTTAATATTATCCCAATAGGTAATTTGGAGAAAAATTGTTGTCCTTATTCCAAAACAGAAGTAATTGATTTTGATGCAACTAAAGATAAAATATGTAAAGAAGCTAACTTACAAACGTTTAAATCTTGTGATGCGTTAAAAGTCTTACCAAAATTAAAGAGATTAGATTTTATAGAACTTAAAGGATTTAGACAATTTATTAAACGTAATAATCCTAATGAAAAACAAATAGATAAACAAATCAAAAAATTTGATTTAGTAGATAAAATAATTGCCAGTAATAATATTATATATTTACTTATACATAATAAAAATAATCAGTTAGAAAAATATGATAGAACTCATTATCAAAAAATTGAGAAAAATTATATAATTTTGGTTGATATAGAATTAGAAGATAATGGTATTGAAAATATTGCCTTAACTTTGAATTTTTTAAGTGAAACATCTACTCCAATTGATAAATTGATTATGTCTAAACTTAATATAGAAATCACTGATATAGATGCTAATTTAGTTCCTAGTCTTAATCAACCTATGCTAAAAAGTTGTAAAGATATTGATGACTTTTATGAAGGTGATTGAACTTTCTAAACCTACTGACAAAAAAATATCGAAGCAATCGACCAATTAAGTATATAAACTATATGATTTAACCGATGCTGAAATAAAAATTGTGGAAGCAATTGAGTAACTGTACAAGGAAAACACCATAAACCTATTAATCCAAAGAAAAAAACGTTCGGCATATAACTTATTGTTATATTAAGGCTAAATTTACTTTAAACCAGCCATCCTCCTCACTGCCATTAAGTTAAGGAGATTGATTGGGATAACCACAAGAAATAACCCCTACAAATCATCATTTAACGTAGGGGCAACTTTATGGTTGCCCTTAACGCAAATGGCAGTGAGCCATCTCCTGCGAAGAGCTGGGAGAGGAGAGCAATTACTCTTCAACTTTACTAACAACAGTTAATAGTATCTTTCTATTGTCTTCCAAAACAACTCTTTTTACCATAATATCTGCTTCAAATGAATGTCCATCCCGATGAGTTTCAGATTTGCGTTTTTTGACAAAAGAAGTGTTTTCAGTTGCCATCAATATATCATAATATTCACGAATAGCATCAACATGTTTAGGCTGTGGTAATATTGAGGTAAATACCTGACCTACAAGCTCATCTTTAGTATAACCATATAAACCTGCATACGCTTGATTAACTTGGATAAATTTACTACGATCATCAGTTAAACATACACCCATCTTTGCAGCATCAAATACTGAAAATAATAAATTTTCGTTTTCATATGAAGTATCTGTTTGTTTTGAAGCCAAAAGAGATTGAATTTGCTTATGTTTAGTTATATCAATTGCAAAAATTATCGCTCCAGTTATATTGTCTTGTTCATCTAAACAAGTAATCTTATCAAATTGTAACCAACGTGATGATGTACTGGATTGTGCAGAAGTTTCTTCAATACTATGTACTATTCCGAACTGAGAACGACCAAGACTAATAACTTCTTTACAATCAGTGTATTCATCTAATTGTTCTGTAAAATTTTTAAATATTTCTTCAGCTTTTCGGTTATAACGTAACAATTTATTATCTTTATCACGATACCAAATCATTGCTGGAATATTATTGAAAAGCATTTGTGATTCTTCCCACTTCCCATATAATTTTTTTAATTTATGTTCATGGTTCTCAACATTTTGGATCAAACCAAAACTAAACAATATATTGCCTCTATTATTATCTCGTACTGCATCTATATATTGCCGAGTCAAAAGTTTTGAACCATCATTACAAAAAGTTTCTAGTTCACCATTCCAACTATTACCATTTTTTATAGTAGGAAGAGCCTTTTTTTGCAAAATATTTAAAGATTCTGGAGAATAGTATGATTCCAAGTCAAACTGTTGAGCTGTTTTAAAATTCCGCCCAAATAATTTTTCATGAGCTTGATTAATATAAACTAATTGCTTTTCAACATTGCGTACTTCAATTGCTTCATAAGAAACATCAACAATAGATTTAAACAGCCGCAATAAACCTTGAGCTTGCTTATGTTCCGTGACATCAATACCTACTGCAAAAAAGTAATCTAAAACCCCATCTGCTTTAACAACTGCTCTGCTATGCCATTCTATTAACAACGATTTACCGTTCTTAGTTAAAATATGACATTCCATTAATGAAGGCTGCATAGAAGTGATTAATTTTTGAATTTCTGATGAAATTAATGGCTGCTCAACTTTAGGGACAAAAGTTATTAAAAAGTCATTATTAATAATATCTTCTAAGGTATATTGAGTTGCTTGTAACATGGCCCGATTCATCATCCGGATTTTATCATCTGGATTAATTGCCACAAAAAACATCGGTGAAGCTTGTACCAAATTGTTGACGAAATCTCTTTCCTGTCGTAAAACTTCCTCATGAGCTTTGCGTTCAGTTATATCACGCAAGGTAGCACAGACTAATGAACGCCCTTGGAATAAATAAGTATTACCGGTGGAAATTTCTACTGGAAATACTGTTCCATCTCGTTTTTTATGCCATCGTAACGGAATAACTCGTTTTTGACTGCTTAAAGAACCACGTTGTTTGCCTAATTCAGCCGATACTTCCTCAGTTTTTTTATTAACCCATTCTGGTTTAGTGTAACCATATAAATCAGTAGCTGCTTGATTAACATCGAATATTTGTTGAGTATTAGCATCGAATACTATAGTTGGGATAGATGAAGCTTCAAATAATTGGCGATATTTAGACTCACTTTCCCATAATGCAGTTTCAACTTTTTGCCGTTCAGAAATATCACGCGCTATCAACATTAATGCAGTACGGCCTTTAGATAGAAATGAACTGGTTATCACTTCTACTGGAAAAACATCTCCACTTTGCTTTTTATGATATTGAGTAGAGGTAGTTTTAATAACTTTTTTCATAGCTTTCTCAGTTTTATCTGGTTGAGCTGATAAAGTTAAAATATTAGTTTTTAATAATTGTTCGTGACTATAACCATATAATTGAACAGCTGTTTTATTGGCCTCAATAATATCTAGAACCTTAGCATCTAATATAAAAATAGCATCGGTTTCTAATTCTTGTAATTGTTGATATTTATGCCCTATTTCACTCAGTTCCTCTTCCAAATAGCGTGATTCAGTGACATCAATGTGAGTTCCCATCATTCTGACCGGTTCACCATTGGTATCTTTAATAACAGTTCCACGACTTAAGACCCAATGATAACTACCGTCTTTATGTTGTAAACGGTGAGTATTTTCATAAACTGGAGTCACATTTTCTAAATGATTTTTAATATCTGATTTAACTCGGCTATAGTCTGCCGGATGAATTCGTTTATGCCATGAATCAATATGTGGCAACAATTCTCGCTCATCAAAACCTAATAGACTCTCCCATTGTGGCGAGAAACGCATTTCATTAGTTTCTAAATTCCATTCCCATAAATCGTAATTATTATTTACTATATTTCCACCTTGTGGCGAAACACTTCTTTTGCGTAAAGATTGTTCGGTTTCTTTATAGTTAGTTATATCTGAGAATGAAATAACCACCGCATAAGGAGTAGTTACATCATTTCGCCATAATGGATAAGAATTAATCCGAATCCAAATAACAGACTCATCTGATTTAACTATACCCATGACCACATTGGCATAAGATTGACCAGTACGTAAAGTGCAAATAGCTGGATGAGTTTCAGTAGGAAATGGAGAGTCATCTTCATGGATCAATCGCCAATCAGGATCGATTAATACCCAGCCCATCATTTGATCTGCTGGTAAACCAAGAATATGTTCCGCACTTGGATTACATGCCCCAATCGTACCATTAGCATATTGTAAAACAACTCCTTCCTGCAATACGCTGATCATTTCATCAGCAATCATCGGCTGTTCGCGACTGGTTATGTCCATCCCTACCACGTAATAGGCATAATCCGCCGAAGCTGCACCGTTTATTTCCCATAACATGCTACGATAGCTATTATCATAATGACGAAATTGATTGGAAAACGATATTGATCGCATTCCTTCATTCAATTGGTCTAAATAATATTTGGTCGATGCTTGATCGTCTGCATGTACAAAGTCAGTAAAACGTTTGGCCAATAATTGACTAGTTGATAAACCTAAGGTATTTTCCCATGCGGTATTTACCTCTTTAAAACGGTATGCTTGGTCCAAAATACCAAATATAGCGGAAGAACGCCAAAAAAATCTAGAGTGACGTGGATTATTTGCAGACATATCTTTTTCCTAATGATAGTATTATCATTAATGTTAGCAAAAAATTATTATGGGTAGGGATTGTTAGTATTTTAATTGGTAATAATTTGTCTACATACATCATATCTGTCTGCATAAATTATATATTAAAGAGACTCAAATTTTAAAACTTACTAATCTTTATTGTAGCAAACTTGTAACAAATAACCTATTGAGAAGAAAATATTTGACTTAAATAAATGCTATTATACATTATATATATAGCTAAATATTATTTAAAACAATATATTATATTTAATATCATTATGTTGTTAAATTGATTAAACTCGACTATCAAGTTTTTATTGTGATAATGAAATCCAATGTTTTTTTAACTGTTCAAGCTATCGTATAGCAAAAGTATTATATTTTGAATGTTTAAAAAAAACTAAATAAATGATAATATAAATACTCACTCTTAAAGTAAAACTATAACTTAATACTATTAAATATATGAATTGTTTAAATATAATGCGATTATTTTTAATATTAATATTAATTTCAATTTCAAATTTAGCAACAGCCGTTAACATAAATGGCGTAAATTTCTGGAAATCAAATCGTATAGTGTTTGATATGACCGCTCCAGTCTCTTACAATATTTTTTCTTTGTCAGCACCACATCGAATAGTTATTGATTTAAAAAATACAAGATTAACTAAAAAAAATCTAAAAGTTCCAACTGACCATCATTTTATCAAAAATATTCGTAGTGCTTTTCGTAATGCAAGGGATTTACGGGTAGTATTGGATTTAAAAAAACCGATACGTACTAAAAGTTTTTTACTTAAACCAGATAAATCTCATGGCAATCGTTTAGTTATTGAAATTAATCCAAGAAGTGCTTCTAAAGCTTTTAAAAATACTTTTAAGAAGCCTAAAGCTAAAGCAAAACCTATAAAAACTGTAAAAAAAGGTGTAAAGAGTTCGCTATTTCAACATCAAGTTGGTAAGCGTGATTTGGTTATAGCAATTGATGCTGGGCATGGTGGTATAGATTCAGGTGCTGTTGGTGTTGGTGGTACTTATGAAAAACATATTACTTTGGCCATAGCTAAACAATTAGCTACTTTGGTATCTGCTAAACGTGGAATGCGGCCGGTTATGATTCGTAATGGTGATTATTTTATTAAATTGCAAAAGCGGATTGATTTGGCTCGTGAATATTCGGCAGATTTATTAGTTTCTATCCATGCAGATGCTTATCCAAGCGATAATAATGTTGGTGGTTCATCGGTTTATATGTTGTCACATAGTGGAGCCAGTAGTGAAGCGGCAACTTGGATGGCTGAAAGAGAGAATTCTGCTGATTTGATAGGTGGAATAAGTTTGAGTGATAAAGATGATTTATTAGCCCAAGTTTTGTTTGATTTATCGCAAACTAAGACGTTGGAAGCAAGTGCTTTAGTTGCACAGAAGGTATTAGGTTCTTTAAAATCATTGGGCAATAATCATTCTAATCATGTCCAAAAGGCTGGTTTTTTGGTATTGCGTTCACCAGATATTCCATCAATTCTGATTGAAACTGGGTTTATTTCTAACGATGCAGAAGAGCAGAGGTTAAATAATCCTCGTTACCGTCATCATCTTGCCGAGGCCATTTTTCGAGGCATACGTGGTTATTTTACCAATTATAATTTGGGTACATTGTTAGTACGTAAGTAAACGATAAATTGGGTTACTCGCAACGTAACCCGATGTACATTCATAGATAAAAGAATTATTTTAATGAGTGAAAGTTTCCTAACCGAAATTCAAATTACTAATTTTAAATGTTTTGATGATTTTAAGGCTGATGGCTTTAAGAGAGTTAACCTAATTGGCGGTAAGAATAATGTTGGAAAGATTGCTTTTATGGAGGCTTGTTATGTGAATATACATGCACAGGATATTAAAAGTTTTGTTAGCTCTTTAATAATGATAAAATCTAGACGTGAAAAATTAAATTTGCTTGATGAATTATTACAAAGAAAAGAACCATTTAATCATAAAAAATTTTTTAAGTTAAGTCTTGAGTTAAATAATAAAATTTGTATATGGACAAATCTTAATAAGGCATTTTATGGAATATCAGAATGTGATGGTGTAAAAAAATATATTTTTAAATTAAATAAAAAAACAATAGAAGTAAATATAAATGATTTAGGACTTACGCATTGACAAACATAATAAAGTGTGAATTGCATTAAAATCATATATTTATTACAATATAAACTAATTAATTGTCATTCCCACGAAAGTGGGAATCTAGCGATCTCAAAGATTCCTAGATTCCCGTTTTCACGGGAATGACAGAACTATATAAATATAGTTTATATGCAAATTATACAAATGATATAATTTTTTATAACTATTTGTATCTTAACAAATTCATAAAATAAATGTTTTGTCAATGCGTAAGTCCTATGATTTTTCATTTGGAACAAAGAAATTGTCACATATTGGATTTATTGGTAATTTTGGTCTTCCAAATAACACAATTAAACATAATTATTCTGCCATACAAAAAAAAGACAAAGAACAATTTCTTAATGGTATTTTAAAAGAATTTGATCCACAAATAGAAAATTTTAAAATCTATAGATGATAAACCTCAATGTAAAGTAAAAAATAACTATATAGAAATTACGGAACTTGGGGATGAAACAAGGCATTTAGTATCTGTCGTGGTATCTCTTTTTCAAACGGAAAACGGTTACTTATTTATAGATGAAGGAGATGATGATAAAAATTTGCTAATAGCTTTATTGCGACATTTAAACCTTGGTGATAAATAATCGTTATACACAAGTATTTAAGTACTTGAAATCAATCACTATGGACTAAAGTCCATAGTATGGATGGCGACTAAAAGTCGCATTTCGGCTTACAGCCGACTTACAGTATAAACTGACTGATAGTCAGTAAGTAACGACTTGCAAGTCATTCAATCTTAAA
>JAUCGL010000077.1 GCA_030378105.1 Candidatus Halobeggiatoa sp. HSG11
CTGGACATAAAATTATTATTTCTGTATTAATTTTTTCGCACATATATTCCAATACCTTTATTAAGTGTTTATCTTGATATAAAATACTATGATAACATACCTACATCGGTTTGTAGGGACTACCAAAAATTTAGTGTATTCGTTATAAAGTGAAAATTAATTCTTATCGACGTGGTAAACGAAAAAAATTTTGTAAACTTGCAAATGACAGCTCAATATGGTCATGCCCGTTTTTATCATAACGTTTATTTAACCAATAATTATTATGGAAAAGTACACCTTGTTTTTGCCCGTCATAGCGGAAACCGAGAAAATTGGCTCATTGTCAGTGATGAACCAACAAGCCGTAAAACTTTTGTGGAATATAGTTATCGATTTGATATTGAAGAAGGTTTTAAAGATGACAAATCAGGTGCTTTTCAGTTGGAATCATCTTTATTTCGTGATGCACAAGCTTTGATACGAGTAATATACGGTGATTGCTGTTGCAACTTTATTTCTTGTTTCACAAGGAGTTGAAGCTGTTAAATCGGGGGTATACGTCAAGAAATTGATCCGCATTGGAATCGAGCTATTAGTTATTTAAAAATTGGATTGCGTTATGTGGCTTCAGCACCTGCCAGAGGTTATTATATTTATTAAAAAAATAACTCTTTCTAGTATGCCTGTTCCTGAGCCTCTTCCATAATAAATATGGAAAAATAACCAACCGTTTAATAATCGGACGGCTCAAAACTCATACTGAGGTTTTTATGTTACGTTAATCTTATACTTATATTACTTTTGTCAGGCTGTCAGGTATATATACTTATTTAGGAAAAATGTCTAATGGATTATGGCCAAGATTTTACTAGTTCCCAACCTCTTGGTTGGGAATTCATTCGGGGATGCTCTGCGTCCCGCAACGCAGAACGTTGCTGAAGGCATTCCCAACGTGGCCGTCTCATCATTATACACAAGTCAAAAGTAACAAATGTAGGGTGGATAGAATGAAATGAAATCCACCATTTTGAAGGTTCTACATAATATATTTTCATTTCAAATACTTAAATACTTGTGTATAACAATGAGATGTGGACGTTGGGAATGAGGAAAACAAATGTTGGGTTACGTTTTGTTTGCTGTGCAACAAAATCTAACCCAACCTACATGACTACAGTTATATTAAGCAAGAGTATGATATTTTTATAAATTTCAATTAAGAATTGCTATATAAGCATCCCCGAAAAATGGGAACGCACCTGTTAAGAAAATAGGTATTATTAATCAAATTTTTCGTTATGTAAATACTCATTATTTGTATATTTTTTAACAATTTGTTGATGACGCTCTCCTGTATATAATACTGAAAGGCCATAATTAAAATCATCACGAATTTTTTTGTCTTTACATAAAATTTGATAAGGATGTTTTGAAAAAATAGGACGGACTTCTACTTTTCTATCCATATCAATTAACTTCTTAACTTTATTACGGAAGTAAAAAAACAGATATTTATCCATTAACAATACATCAACTTTACCCCGATATAACAAAAGAATTTGACTAGCTTTTCCGCTATGTTCATAATAAAATGGATTATTTGCGACAATATCCTTAATATCTAAATACTTATTAGCATCATTAAAAGCTTCAATTTTTTTATCGGCCAAATCAATCTTACTATTAATATTTAATCCACTATCTTTTAAATAAATAGCAACATCTTGATATGTAATCACATTATGAGAATAAAAACCATCGTATCCAAGTTTTTCTGTCACAGTGCTTATACAATCCAAATTAGATTTATTTTTCAAAAAAATTTCTTCTCTATTTTGGATATATGAAAATATTGGTTTGTAATTACTATTTTGAAATGCCTCGTGCAAAATATCATGTTCCATTCCTTTTCTATTCCAATAAATAAAATAAGGAGGTAAATTTTTGCTAGGTACACCAATATGTACTTCAGTGGCTTCTTTTTCTACTTTATACGTAACATTTGTATTATTATGTTGATTAGGCTCATTATTTTCCGAACAACTCAACATATTTATCAAGATGATAGGCAACCACCAAGATTTTTTTATAAAATTTTTAAATATCATACTCTAATTCTTAAGGGCCGTTTGGGGCCATAATAAAATTACGCATATAATTGATCGGAGAGGTGAGAGAGGTCTGGCCACGATGAATATCATGTACCATCAATCCTAAGGATGTTCTTCCAATATGAATGTCACTGGCTATAAGGTTAATTTGATGGTTAATACCAACAATATTCGATGATAACATTTCTACATTTTTATTTATGCCACTCATATCTTTTGCCATTGAATATTGAATATTTTTAATTTGGCTTTCCATTTCCTTCATATTATTATCCATACTCATAACACTGGCATTTATGTCAATCAAGTTGGTTTCCATATCTTTTAAAACTCCACCAACCCTATTAATTGTATATGTTATATCAATGAATTGATTGCGTATGGTTCCTATATCAGTTGACATTTGATTAACATCTTCGCTAACAGACACAATAGCAAAAGTCATTATTTTTATGTGGTTCGTAAAATCAAATAGTAATTTACTTATTAATCCAACACCTAATAGGAAAACAATTATAATTGATATATGCGTGAAAGACATTCTTTTATTTAAGGTATTATTCATAGTAATTATTTTATCATAAGATATTTGGAATTGTTGGCAGGTTTTGGCAACTTACGAATAAAAGGTATAATATACAATTAAATATCTATTAATTCAGGTTGACAAAATGGTGATTTTAATTGGATTTTAAATTTTTGTTGCTGATATTGTAGTTGCAAAGTTCCGCCATTACAAACTCCGTTAGCACGAAATAAAATTGGAGTTTCAACTCGTATTTTCCAGCCTTCTGGTAAGGCAAGTATTGATGGTTTAACTGGTTCTTTTTTTTGAGTTTCAGCAGTTTTTTCTAATTTTTCATCAGAAACAACAGGAGGCGGGTAGTCAGTTAAGGTAAAATCGTGACTTTGGCGAAAGGCTAAATAACCTAGCTCGCCTAGATGAGACAACACTTCATCTCGTTCAAAAGCAACTTGTACACTATCGTACATGGTGACTAAACGAGGGACTGTTATACCAGCTAATAGACTAAAAACTAACAGTACAACAAGGAGTTCTAATAAAGAATAACCATGATTGTTAAGCTTAAATTGCATTATGTTTTTAATTCTGATTCAGATAATAATATCAAAAAAAAACACCTCTTATAGTTTTTCAGATAAATAATTTCACTTAAAACCTACGAGGTTTCCAAAACCTCGCAGGTTTCACACAAATGTATCTTATGAATGTCTATAGAACTAATTTTTACTCTGACATCTTTGATTGAGTGTTTATTATTTTTATTAATTCTTCTATCGAATATGGTGGTTTTCTTTTGTGAAGCATAGTGTGGCAATTAGGACAGACAGGACATAAATCCTGAATTGGATTCAATTTATATTTTTTACCTATTTCCGACAAAGGCTTAAGGTGATGAACATGAATGAAACCTATTCCCATTTCACCATATCTTTCTTCAAAATTAAAACCACAAATACAACAGTTTGTTCCATGACTTTTTATACATTTTTGTCTTGCTTCAGAATTACGTTCATAAACATTTACACTAATTTTTTTGGTAGAACCTTCATAATATTCTTTATTATTCTGCACTTCTTCTGGGAAAAAAGAAGTATCATCATTTTGTTCATAAGTTGATTTCGGTACAGATAAAGTACGAATATATTCATATGCGAATGGTTCAGAAATATTTTCTTTGTGAAAGTTTTTGCGATCTGTGTTAGTAGGGAATTTAAAAAGTTCATGACTACAACCATTAAAAGCTCTTGAGCTTCCATCACTATATATTTGATAATTTGGAGATTTGTATTTTTTTCCTGTTATTCCAAAACAAACAACAGATGTGTTGTCGTCTGCCATATTTCTTAAAACTTGCTTCAAAAATATGTCACCAAGCTGAATCAAATTTTCCTCATTCCATGCCAATTTATCCATAACTTTTATATTTTTATTAACCTTTTGATATTTAAAATAATTAAAAGTTTTCAAACCTACGAAGTTTCCAAAACCTCGCAGGTTTCACACGAATATATTTTTATGAATGTCTATAGCAAGTCTTTTGGCCAAAATATTTATCTATCTTGGTGGCAAGTAACCTATATCAGCATCGAAATCAGTTCCTTCAGCTTTACCATCTGCACCTAAAGAATACAAGGCAAATGGATGTCCATCTGTGCCGGGTACACTATATTGATAAGCACGATTCCAAGGGTCTAATGGCAAATCTTCTTCCAAATAAGGCCCTTTCCAAAATGCTTTAAAGTTTTCGTCAAGAGGAGGAGTTTTTAATAAAGTTAGACCTTCTTCATTAGTCGGAATTCTGCCCATGTCCAAACGTAGAGTTTGTAAAGCTCCTTTAATTGTTTTTATTTGGATGCTGGCTGTTTGTACTTTAGCTTTGTCAACATTACCAAAAATACGTGGTCCCACTAATCCAGCGAGTAAACCAATGATAACAAGTACCACTAACATTTCTAATAAAGTAAATCCTTTGTTAAACCACATAATTTTTATATTTTAAGGTTAAAAATTTATATCAACTTCCAATGAGATAATTCTTTGCGTAAATCATCTATCCTAAATGGTTTGCTTATATAACCATCAATACCAATTTCAAAACAATATTCACGATCTTCCTGTGAATCGTGAGCTGTCATGGCAATAATAGGAATATGTTTTCCATTCTCTTTCTCGCTAGTTCTTATTTTTACAGTTGTATCATAACCATTCATAATTGGCATGTGACAATCCATTAAAACAATGTTATAGTTATTGGTCAACATCTTTTCAAGAGCTATCATACCATTATTAGCAATATCAATAGTAAGCCCTAACTTTTTCACCATAGCAGATGCTACTTTTTGATTAAATATGTTGTCTTCTACTAACAAAACATGATAATTATTTTCCATAATCCTATAATTTTGTAAACTTTTCTTAGACATAATTTTATCATAATATTTATTGATATTCAAATATTTAAAAATAAAAGCTTAAACAATGATTTTGATACATGGCATCAACCACAATAATTGTAAATGAATTCATAAAAATTAAGACCTGATAGGTCTGGTTGTTGAAATTATTTCATATACATCCCCAACAAACTTGAGATAAATCATAAATGACTGCAAAAATATTAAACCCTAATTTAACCATTTTCTGGTGGGTAACAAAAATATCTAACTTCCTATTTGAAAAGAGAGGTTTAAATTGATTTTAAATCGAAAAAAATTAGAACAGGAGATTGCTAACTATACTTTTAATGATTATTTTAAATCAAAAATCAGCACTGAAAATCTAGTTGAATTTTTTGAATATAACTACAAAAGAGAATATGTCAACTATAAACTAACAATTGATGAAAACCAAAATATAGATGATTTAAATCAAACAATTCACCAAGCCACTCAATTCTCAGAATTTGAAAATGAAATTGCTAGACGGGAATTTATTGTTGCACCTATTTTATTCAAATTATCCTACTTAACCGACATTCAAGTCCATTCTGAAGAAGCTATTTATTATAGTGAGAATTTGCGTGGTAAACTGGATTATTTAATTGAATCTAAAACTCAATTTATTATTATTGAAGCCAAAAATAATGATTTAGAAATTGGTGGGTTTAAACAATTAATAATGGAATTAATCACTTTAGACAAAATTATAGAAACTCAGCATAAATTCTTATATGGTGCAGTGACTATGGGAACAGAATGGGGGTTTGTATTGTTAGAACGAGAAAAAAAAGTTATAATCAGAGACTTAACCAAATATATTGTACCTGATAAACTAAAAAATATTATTAGTATATTATTCAATATGTTAGAAGATAATGAAATATATTAAATTTTTCCTGTAAAAAACTATGACCAAATTCCTCACCATATCCTGTTATCTCGTTCCCACATGCCATGTGGGAATGCCTTCTGCAACGCTCTGCGTTGCGGGACGCAGAGCGTCCCTGACTGCATTCCCAACCGGCGGTTGGGAACGAGGGCAAAACATACCTACAAACTCCATATTTTAAAAACAACTACTTGAAAATGCAAAAAAAACGATTAACCCAGTAATAAATTTACATTTTTAAAGATATAGATTGGATTATGGCCTAAAATATACTATACTATATTAGTATATGTTCTAATGTGAAAAAAATTAATGTGCTACAGCGTGCTTTTTCATTTTCTTTGAGGGTATAATTGGCACGAAAAATGAATTGTATTTTTAGCTCTTAATTCACATTTTAACAATTGAGTTTATTAATTACTTAACTAACTATTTTTTTGAGGATATAATATGTTTAATAAGTCACTAGGTATATTATCATTAATTGGCACGAAAATTGATGGGGGGGGGTAAAAATCCTTCTCAGATTAATGAGCAGAGTGTGAGTAAAAAACGCATTGGATTGGAAACGGTGGCTTGGATGGGGCCAATTTTTGTGCTGGTGGCGTGGAGTTCTAACTCTTTTTCCGCGGCGTCATCCGCTGACGGGATTAATCACGCATGCCTGCGGAATATATCTGCATCCTCAACTGTGATCCACTTCGATGAAACCTCTAGAACCGACTCTACCGACCCAGGCGTCGTAACTACCGCCTGCATGGGAGATGGACTTAATAGCCACAACCATGGGTTCGTGCGTTCCATTAACCAAATGAGCGATGGTGGGTACGCTGGAGGGACCGATGGTGCGAACAATATGTCATTTGATAACACAGCATTTGCGAATGCCGACGGAACGTACATCGCTAAAGACTCTCAAGGATACTGCTGGGAATTCGACTATGTCTCTGCAACTACTTCGTTCACCGCAGTGCGGGAGGCCACCGCTATCGGATGGCCCGCATACGTTGGTGCATGTGCTAATATTAATATCCCTAATAACTCAGTCAGAGCATCGCTCAACACCACGTATCTGACAATGTCATTGCTTGGCTTAACAGCAATCTTTATTAGAAGAAAATATAAAATTAAATTGGTGAAAAACTAGCCGGGTCACTGCCATAATAAGCCATGTAGGGTCGGTGCAATGAAATGAAACCGACCAAATATAAATTTAATCAATCAATACCGAATTTTTATATCTCGAAAATGGTCAGTTACGCCGTGCTTCACCGACCCTACTTGACTTGACTGAAATTTTCCTGTAAAAAACCATGACCAAATTCCTAACCATATTTTGTATTTTAGCCCTTATCGGCCTTGCTACCCTTGGATGGTCTGCTCTCCTCCCAACAATCAACCTCTTCTGCCAACTACTAGCCAAAATATCCGGTTTTTCATCCACCTCTTTGACGACAATATGATTCTCATTGACCGAGTTATGCGACATGGGACTCATGGCTTTGCATTAGAAGTAGCTGACGACTGTTCAGGACTTTCTGCTTCATGGTTATTACTCGCCGCCATCATAGCATTTGAAAGCAGTTGGAAACAAAAACTCTGGGGAATTCTAATTGGAATTATAGTTCTTCAAGCCATTAACATTTTCCGCTTAATAACTTTATTTTACATCGGCGACTGGATGCCAGAATACTTTGATTTTGCTCATAAACAAGTTTGGATAGTCCTAATAAATATTAGCATGATAGTTATATTTGGCAGTTGGTTATATTATATTATCACTCATCCAATTAAGACCTGCCAGATTTCCAAAACCTAGCAGGTCTTAAAAATTCCAATGAAACAGCTTAACCCTTTAGTTAAATTTACCCTCCATTTTTTGCTATGGCTAATACCAGCCTTTGTACTCTGGTGGTTCTCCGTCAACTCAGTTATTTTACCCGGATTGCGTATCGTAGTTGGGGAAATGGCAAGTTTATGGTTCCATCAAGAGCAAGTTGAATTACACGAATCAAAAGGTGACAGATGGTTTGTTCGCACCAATTTATTAACCAAAAAGCAACCAAAAGACCAAAGTCAGCGTAGCCGATGGACAGTATATGTCAGTCCACTGATTATTTATACCGTTGGATTTCCAGTTCTTTGGGCTTGGTTTTTAGCCACTCCTCAACGGCGAATTTTTAACCAAATTGTTGGTAACTCAATAATTTTTCTACTAACCACAATAGTTTTATGGCTACTGGTATTTCATTCTGTCGCAACAATAACCGCAAGTGGTGGAGCAGAATTTATCTACAGCTATGGTTATTTATATCCGGCTCCTATTTATTCCAAGTTGTTGCTTAATTCATTAAGTCATATACAATTATTACTTGCATATTTTGGTTGCGGACTAGCAGTCCCAATAATTTGGTATGCTTTCAACCGGAATTTTGTTAAGAAGCTC
This sequence comes from Candidatus Halobeggiatoa sp. HSG11, assembly GCA_030378105.1. Classification (GTDB taxonomy): domain Bacteria; phylum Pseudomonadota; class Gammaproteobacteria; order Beggiatoales; family Beggiatoaceae; genus DRQV01. The sequence goes on from JAUCGL010000077.1 coordinate 8,393, forward strand.
ATACCACAAAATGATTCAATTCTGTGAGATCAGATGTGTCGAGACAACTATTAAGCTATTCCTCGTAGGGTGTATAAACGAAGTGTCATACACCAAATATTTATAATGACCCATACAACAATGGTGGATGACGCTCCGCTTATCCACCCTACAATACTACGATACATCGTTTTTTACGACTACCAACTTATCTACTGAAACATCCCAACCAAATTTCTACTCAAGCAAGCATTGAACATCACTTCCCTACCTTTATTAATTTCAAAACACTTAATTTTGTACAAATATAATGTTATTCAATAAAAAAATGCTATAATTGAACTAATTACATATTAAATTGTATACTATAACATTTTAGCTTGAGATAAATTATCAATGACTGCAAAAATATTAAGTGGCAAAACAATTGCTGCCCAATTACGCCAAACAATAAAACAGCAAATACAAACAAATACTGAACAAGGAATTCGTCCTCCGGGTTTAGCCGTTATTCTAGTTGGTGATAATCCAGCTTCACAAATCTATGTACGCAATAAACATAAAGCTTGTGCTGAGGTCGGAATTTTATCTAAAACTTTTGATTTACCAACGACAATTTCACAAGATGAACTATTAAAATTGCTAGATAAGTTAAATAATGATACAGAGATTGATGGAATTTTAGTACAATTACCATTGCCAAAACATATAAATAGCGAGTTAATAATTGAACGGATTGTGCCAGATAAAGACGTAGATGGTTTTCATCCTTATAATGTTGGCCGATTAGTGTTGCGGATGCCATTATTACGCTCCTGCACTCCAAAAGGAATTATGACCATGTTAGAACAAACTGGAATTGATTTGGTAGGTATGGATGCAGTGATAATTGGTCAATCAAATATTGTTGGGAGACCGATGGCATTGGAATTATTGGCGGCTCGTTGTACTATTACTGTCTGTCATAGCAAAACTAAAAATTTAAAAACTAAAGTTCAAAATGCTGATATAGTTGTTGTTGCGATTGGACAAGCTGAGTTTGTAACTGGTGATTGGATTAAAGAAGGAGCAATTGTGATTGATGTTGGCATGAATCGGTTAGAAAATGGTAAGTTAGTGGGAGATGTTGAATTTGCAACGGCTGCAACAAAAGCTAGTTGGATAACACCGGTTCCGGGTGGAGTTGGACCAATGACAATAGCTAGTTTATTGGAAAATACTTGGTTGGCTTTTAAGATGCATGACAATTCTTAATTATGAATTCTTAATGCTTAATTAAAACCTTTAAAACTTATGAAATCAATGTCAAAAAAATACCAATCTTGGGGACGGTTTCCAAAAGTATCGCAACGTGATAACCCATTACAGTGGCGAACTTTACCTATCCCAGATATTCCTTGTACAGTTTTACCATATGGCTTGGGACGCAGCTATGGTGATGTATGTCTTAACAATGGTGGCTCAATTTTAACTACCCGTTCCTTAAATCATTTTATTAGTTTTAATACTGATACTGGAATATTACGCTGTGAAGCTGGAGTCAGTTTAGCAGAAATATTAGATTTATGTGTACCACAAGGCTGGTTTTTGCCTACAACTCCCGGCACCAAATTTGTCACCATAGGCGGTGCAATTGCTAATGATGTACATGGTAAAAACCATCATAAAGCTGGCACTTTTGGCCGCAACGTACCTCAATTTGAACTATTACGCTCCAATGGCGAACGATTACTTTGTTCTCCAACTAGCAATCAAGAATATTATGCAGCTACAATTGGCGGATTGGGACTAACCGGATTAATTATTTGGGCCGAAGTTCAGCTTAAGCCAATTTGTCACCGTGCTATGTCAACTGAGTTGATTCAATTCTCTGGCTTGGAAGAGTTTTTTGAAATTTCTGCTCAATCTGACCAACTATATGATTATACTGTGGCATGGGTTGATTGTGGTTCTCAAGGTGAGGCATTGGGACGTGGGCTATTTTTTCGGGGTAATCATGTAACTGAAGAAGAGATTCCAGCTAGTTGGCATGTATCATCTCGAACCTTAACAATGCCAATGGATTTCCCTAGTTTTGCGTTAAATAAATGGACTGTTGCTACTTTTAATTGGATGTATTATCACAAACAAAGTTCTAAAGTTATCAAAGAATTAGTTGATTATAATCCATTTTTTTATCCTTTAGATGCGATTTTGCAATGGAATCGTATGTATGGCAAGCGAGGTTTTTTACAATATCAATTTGTTGTATCTTATGAAGATCATCGGATTATCAGAGATATTTTACAAGTTATAGCAGCTTCTGGTTCAAGTTCTTTCTTGGCAGTATTGAAAACTTTTGGGGATTTAAAATCTCCCGGAATGTTATCTTTCCCACGACCTGGAGTTACTTTAGCTCTTGATTTTCCAATAAAAGGTGCAGCTACTTTTGAATTATTAGAACGTTTGGATGCGATGGTGCGAGAGGCTGGTGGAGTGGTTTATCCATGCAAAGATGCTCGTTTATCAGCTCGTAATTTTCAAACTCATTATCCACAATGGAATGAATTTTCTAAATATATTGATCCACGTTTTTCTTCTAGCTTTTGGCGACGTGTAACAAGGACTTAACTATGCGTAAAGTATTAATTATCGGAGCAACTTCAGCAATTGCTCAAGAGACAGCAAAGATATATGCTCAACAACAAGATGCTTTGTTTCTAGTTGGGCGTGATGCGGAAAAATTGGAAGTTATTGCCGCAGATTTGAAGGTACGAGGTGCTAGTAAAATTGACTACACTTCACTTGATTTAAATAAATGCGAACGACATCAGGATATGTTGCAACAAGCTGATTCTTATTTGGAAGGCATAGATGTTGTTTTGATAGCTTATGGCACTTTGGATGACCAAAAGGAATGTGAACAGGAATATTCCAAAACTAAACGGTCTTTACATACTAACTTTTTAAGTGTTGTATCGTTATTAACCTTGTTGGCAAACATGATGGAACCACAGAATTATGGCTGTATTGCAGTTATTACTTCGGTGGCTGGCGTGAGAGGCAGACAGAGTAATTATGTATATGGTGCGGCTAAAGGGGCTTTGAGTATATTTTTACAAGGATTGCGAAATCGTTTACAGCCAGCAAATATATCTGTGTTGGATGTGAAACCGGGTTTTGTTGATACTCCTATGACTGCTGAGTTTAAGAAAGGTGCATTGTGGGCTAAACCGGAAGATATTGCGAAAGGGATTTATAAAGGTATTGAAAAACGTAAAGATGTTGTGTATTTGCCTTGGTTTTGGTGGCCAATTATGACCATTATTAGTTATATTCCAGAACCTATTTTTAAGCGAATGAAACTGTAAACAGTCATTATCTATCTCGTATATCTCGTTCCCAACGTCTCGTTGGGAATGCCTACCATACCGCTCTGCGGTATTCATTTAAGTATTTTAAGATAGAACCTTGATACCAGAAAATAGTTATTTAATAATTCATTGTTGTATCTAGTTCCCAACCTCTAGGTTGGAAATTCATTCGGGGACGCTCTGCATCCCGCAACGCAGAGCGTTGCAGAAGGCATTCCCAACCTAGAGGTTGGGAACGAGAAAGATGTATAAGTGAAACGTCATACACCAAATCTGTCTATGTTGTGCTATATCTTAACAAATATAACACTATGCCTATTTTGTTCCACATTTAAGTTTTTGCTTATCTTTTTTGGTCTTTCAAGTTTAAGATGAGGATAAAATTTTTCTGTCACATAATCAAACTGTTTATTTGGTGTTTATATGGTTGACTTGAATGGGAAATTGGGGTAGCATGGTTTAATTAATTCTTGTTCCCAATCTTTGGTAGGAGAAGTTGGAATAAGAAGAAATTGCTATTCATGAGGCTAAGGCTAGAGTGCAGGAGAATAGGAACCCTTATTATTGATTATGTGGAGTTTTTAATATGAACAAAAATTTTATTATTTTTATTATTTTTATAGTAGTGGTTATTTTTTTCTATCAAAAAACTAATAATGCCAGTGAAAATGAAAGAGTTTTCTGGGAATCTATAGATAATTGTGGAACAAATGAATGTTATCAGTATTATTTATCCAAATATCCACAAGGGAGTTTTTCAGATTTAGCAAAAAACATGTTTGAACTTAAAAATGCCAATATGAAAGAACTGAAAGGTGGATTACCAAAGGATAATAAATTATCAACATCTAGTTCAGATCAACATCTTAACAATCCTTTAGTAAAAAGTGAAAAGCCAGTATCCGATTCATCTCAATTCCAATGGGAGACAATTTCAACACAATCCAATCAACAACAAGTTACTTATTATGGTAAAAAAGGTGCTTACAGTATCGACTATGAAACTGGAACATATATAGGGTGTGCTGAAGCAGGTCCTATTACACTTCGTTCAGATAAAAAAGTTGGTAGTTCTAGTTGGAAAAATTCAAATCATTTGTATGTTGTAAATAATAAAGGTGTAGTTATATACCGTAATGATAAGTTTTATTGGAGTGACACTTTTAAAAAACAGGAGAAAGGAATACATGTTGTCGACAACAAAAAACATTGTAAGGCACTCATGCGGACATTAAAGTAAGATATTCAATTAACTTTGATAATATTTAGGTAGTTGATTTGAATGGGAAAATTGCTACAATATAATCTAATTAATCGCTGTACCTGACTGTTGCAGATGAGCTTAATGCTATGTTTCATTGAGGGGGGGTAGTTTGTGAAAAATAAGTCAAACGAAAATCATTTTAGTCCTGTTTTCGCCAATAAAAGCTGGACTAATGAAGAGAATGATTGGAACTATAAAAGGTATTATTTCTGCAAACACAGAAAAAAGGTTGTTGAAGCTGGTAGATATGTAGGAAAAAGAGGTTGGGGATATGAGATTAATTTATATTCTGATGATCTTGAGTCACGTTTGAATAAAGAGCTTGAAAATAATGCTAAACTACTTTATGAAAAACTAATAAATGATGTGATTTTAACTGCTGATGAAAGAATGTGTTGGGGGCAGTTCATTATAACTCAAGCTATTAGAACGCCTTCTTTTTTTAAGTATAGAGATAAAATAGAAGAACAAAATGATGGTGATTATTCATACAAAGAAACTATTATTGGCTGCCCTGAATGTGAAGATAATAAAAATATAGCTTGTAGGAACTGGATTATTTTAAATTCTCATGTGGACGACTTCTTTATAAGGACAGATAATCCTGTGTATATGACAGGGTTTATAGAAAACCCATTAACTACCATTTTTTATCCATTAACACCAAGAAAGTGTTTTGTTGCTTGTTCAATGCCAAAGTATATTCCTGTTTTAAAGGGTTATGAACCACCAATGCCATGGCAAGATACTTTGCAGTTGGAAAAGGGGGATGCCTATACCATTAATTTTGAACTTATACAATCAGCTAGCCAGTCACTAATTTTGGATAAAAACAATAATAATGTAGCTATAAATTCGATGATATTAGAAGTTTTAGGCAACTATCCACAATTACCTTTTCTTATGTTTAGAGCAGATAACGATTATGAGTCATTACAAAAGCAGGAATTATTGACAAATTTGGTGAGTTACGTTGATGGTGTGAAATATCCATATATAGAATATAAATTTAAACCTTTCTATGGTGTAGAGTTTTCTAATGGGATTAATCCATTTTCACTTTTTGGCGTTACCGATAACCAGTTGCCTAACATATAATGAAAAATAACTCGTAAGGTGTATAAGTGAAACGTCATACACCAAATCTGTCTATGTGGTGCATGACACTATCGTTTATGTACCCTACGAGCAGCTGTTGCAGGTAGGCTTGATGTTAGATTTTAAGGATGTATATGCCAATTGGTAATCAAAGAAATAAGCTTTGCCCATGTGGAAGTGGTAAAAAATTTAAAAAGTGCTGTATAAATAAAAAACAGAGAAAAGTTTCTATCACGATGGACATGGGTAAACCAGTTGCTATGAATGGTTTAAGAATATCTTCTAGAGGTTCTATAGAATTGTTAAAGGATAATCTTCCTTTAATACCTGTTGATGATGTATACCACGATGTCAATTTTGATAGGAAAAAGGGTCCCAAAATATTAAATAAAACACCTCTCGATCCTGACAAGTTAATTATTAACCCTAATATTGCGTTGCAAAAGTTCGATAAAATTTTTGCAATGGATACAAATACTAAAACAAACAATGGTGAAATCATTTCAGTTAGTTGTGTATTGCTGTGTCAGTTAACAAGTCATAATAAAATAGTACTCGCAGAATATGCACCAATCCATTGTTTAGAATTTAGAAATATACAGAGTCAAATTGAAAATATAGCTTGGATAAAATACTTTCAATTAATGACAGCAACTCCGTATCATTATAATTTTTCAAAAATCGGGTTTATTGTTGATTCTGATCTTGGGAATATTCCAGCTTATAATAACAGAACTAAAGCTATTTATTCTAATTATTATCTACCTCAAAATATAGAATTGATTTATGCAAGTGCGGATGTGGGGAAAGAGTATCTTGCCAATATGCTTATTTCACTTTGTGATAAAGAAGCAACTAAACTATTAGAAAATATTTTATCAAACAAGGTTACAAATGATAATTTGCATGAAGAAAGTAATGAACCATATACACATTTTAGGTTCTGGAATCGCTGATTCGTAAGCCGAGTAGGATATGCAACACGGTTTATCGTTGCCTAACACAATCAAAGCCCCTCATCATTCAACTTGGGGCTTTTATAAAATATGTTTTATCTTACATTCAAACAATTATTATTAGCCCATTCATTCCAACGTTGGGTATAACTCGTAAGGTGTATAAGTGAAACGTCATACACCAAATCTGTCTATGTGGTGCATGACACTATCGGTTTATGCACCCTACGAGCTACTTAAAAATATTTTTTTAACGATTTTCAATAAATTACAATTTAATTGCCATTTTTAGGTGTTAAATTATGCCTAACCAACAATCAATAACTTACAAACTTTTCCATGAGTATTCAAAAGATTCTATTTTCTTCTAAAAGCATACCTTTTTTGATATTAGGTTTCGTTGTTATTTTATGGTCAGGTTCTGGTTATTTATTATATGGTATTGAAAAGCGTGGAACTTTCGGTGATATGTTTGGAGCTATTAATGCTCTATTTTCAGGCCTTGCATTTGCTGGGGTAATTTATGCTATTTTACTTCAAAGAAAAGAATTAGCATTACAAAGAGAAGAACTCACATTAACAAGAAAGGAATTAGCTCGATCTGCACAAGCTCAAGAGTTGTCTGAAAAATCTTTAAAAAAACAAGCAAATTCATTTATTATATCATCACAAATAAGTGCAATTAATTCTCTAATAGATATATACAGTAAAGAGTTAAATATATATAATGAAAACATATATTCAGGAAAAAAGGCAATAGAGGTAGAAGAAAGAAAACAATTTCTTTTGAAGCAAATAGACGATTTGCACAAGAATCTTGAGAACTTATATAAAAAATTGCTAACAGAAGAAAAATAGCTCGTAGCCAGACTTTAACTCGTTAGGTGTATAAGTGAAACGTCATACACCAAATCTGTCTATGTGGTGCTACGAGCTATTTGACCGTTTGGTATTTTGCACAAACAAAAAATCAATTCACAATTGTTTTCGTACTGACAATATCAGAGCGTTTAATTAAATCAACATTATCTACTAATGGGTTTGTACCTTCATCAACAAAAAGAGCAAAAAAAGTATATTCACCTTTCATACTTAAATCTAAATTCAAATCAATGATGTTCTCCGCTATATCAACAGTTTCCAAATTAGCCATAAATACATTAGGTTTTAAAGAGAACGAATTTAGAAGTGTATCTTTTTTAAAAAATAGAGAATCATCAGGAAGTTTTATAGCAATCCATAAATCAACGGCCCCAAAGCCACCAACATTAACACTTCCCTTAATATCAACGTTTATAGAATCACCAACATTATATTGTTCTTTTAGACCTAAAAACTCCAACCAAACACAATTTTCAACAGGAAAAATTTTCTCAAAAATCTCAACTTTATTTTGTTTATCAATAATATTCAGTGTTATTTTTGGAAAACATCCCCCAATAGAATCGACAACCACTTCTTTTTTTTCTCCATACTCCAAAAATTTATCATTCAAATCCCATCTATAAGTTAAATTTTCACTACCAGAATCGTAAGAATTCAGAGCGTCTAAATTAATGAAAAATTTGGGGGGTGTTGACACAATATTTGCCGCAAACAGTTTTTTATAATGGGCTTTTATAGTTTGATTTTTATTCATATTAACCGCACATTTTTTTTCATAACTACCAATCTGTGAACATTCGCCGTCCCATCCCACAAAAAAAGAGTTCTCTTCTACTTCAGCAGTTAATTGAATAAAATTATTTGCACGAAATTCGCCATCACACAAATCACCACAATTAATGTAATTAAGAGAAAGATCCAATTTATCACTTTTTACAGTACCCAACCCATTACCCAATTTTTTTATAGAAAGAGAAAAGATTTCTTTTTTTTGGGTGGGACTTGGTGTAGAAGAATGGCAATGTCTAAAACTATCACCAGATTTTTTATGACATCCATCAGATGCCGTTCCGCCAGTGTGTGCAAAAACATTTGAAATATTTAATAAAAAAAAGCATATCACACAAATAATATATTTTTTACATATCATAATTTAACCTTTAAAAAATTAACAATCATTACTCACTTATTTATTGGTTTGGGGCTTTTTAATGCCGAGTCTCCCATTTCACACTCTTCACAAAATCAACAACCGAAGCCCAAGCAATTTCAATTTTACTACTTTCCTTATTCAAAGTAAAATCACACAAGCCCCTTAATAGAATTATTTACTAATTCCCACTCGCCGAAGTAACAACTCGTAAGCCGAGTAGGGTCGGTGCAATGAGATGAAACCGACCAAATCCAATCAATAATTTATGTATTTGTTTATATTGATGGTCGATTTCACGTTGTTACATCAACCCTACAAGGCTGTAATTTGATAGGGTGCATAAGCAATAGCGTCATGCTCCATACCAATTAAAAAGAGTTGATTATAACGGCTTATATTGATAAAAAAGATTGGAGGAATTTCGCAAAGATTTAATGACGTTAACGGAACACGTTTTTTTGAACTTTTACAGCAAATTGCGGACTACTTGACTTCATCTCACACCATTAATCAAGTATTATGAGACTATATCTAATTCATTGGCCAACTGCTCTAACCTATTAATTGTTACTGTTGGCTGAATTTCCCATGGATCAAAAATAGCTGATGAATCACGTTGTAACCATACCGCATTCCAATCAACCGCTCTTGCTCCAATAACATCAAAAGGATTACTTGATATTAACCAAGTATTGTCAACAATCGAATGAGTTTGTTTAATAAAGTGAGAATATACGGCTGGATCGGGTTTAAAACTATCAATGGTGTCAACACTTATTATACCAGCAAAAAAATGTTGAATTTTAGCGTTTTCTAACAACTGTTTAACATCATCATATACCCCATTAGAAAAAGCATATATTCGATGATTTTTAACTAATTCTAATCCAGATACAACATCATCAAATGATGGCAAGTTTAAATATTGCATCATTAAATCATCACGTACTGATTCTGACAAATCTTGCTGAAGAAAACTACAAGTATAATCCAGTGCTTGTCTTGTACAAACAGTAAAATTTTGATATTTACCCATCAAACCACGTCTAAAACTATATTCTAACTGTTTATCTCTCCATATTTGAGCAAACACAGAACTTTTGTCGCCAATATGTTGCTGTAGTGATTCTGCAATACCGTATGGATTAATCAACGTACCATATATATCAAATGCCAAAGTAGCCATTGTTTATTGTCTCTTGTAATATTCATATTGCTTAGGAAAATAATGTCGTCAATCTTCCACCTCATTATCTGATGACAACGGATTGAAATCATTATCTCGCAGACCAATCAATATGCTGTCACCATCTTTACTTACTTTTAGCTCTCCATAACGAGCTTTGCTATATAAATGAGCATGACCTTCCTGAAAAAAGAATGATTCAGAACCTAAATTAATACCTCGGCCACGTTTGCGAAATTGTAACAGAAATTCAGATGGTTGTAAAATCTCATCCTGATAAATTCTTACAAAATGAGCTACTTGATTTTCATCTAATGCCAATACTAAAAAACCATCTTGTTCAGTTCCGGTAGCTTCCGCTAAACCAGCTATTTTATATCGCAAGATCATATAGTCACCTTGCATCAAAGAACGTGGATCAACTGGAGCTAATTCTAATAAAATAGTAGAACCTTCGGTTAATAACTGTTCCTTTTTATAAATTTCAAAGTTCACTGCTGCCAATATTAAGACTGCTGTCAAAAATACTATTATGCGTTTCATCTTTTAACTGCTCCTTAAAAAATTAAGATAGAGTTATACTTTTTATAAGCTTTTTCTTTATGCGAGACAAATTTTTGAATCGTTAAATTAACGAATGAATTAATAGACATCTTTCCTAACATAACAAGTACATCCACTATGCCATTAAAATAAGGAGTTCAAAGCGAAGCTTTGTTGGTAAACAAATTTAACATTAATTAAATCAGCTATTGCCAACGTATTTAAAATAACTTTATAACATACAAAGCTTTGCTTTGGACTCCAACATAAATGACTTATGTTCCGCAGGTAAAATAGATGGAACTAGTGATCATTGTCGATTATAGCCTTAAAAATATTTCCATTTCTATCTTCAAAAAAATCAATTTTATTATAAGCTTTTATAGCTCTACGAATGCCGCTGCCTAATCCTCTGTATGGAAGCAATTTAGTTGCAAATGAAGCCAAAATTGGATTTCTTATATTTGAGTTACCATTTTTTATATTCTCAATTGTTAAATTATTTGGCAAATGTCCGGGGCTAATAATTTCAATACGATTAATAAAAACAAATATTTTTATTGGTGCTGATATAAAATAATCCCTGTGAATCAAAGCATTAACAATTAACTCTTCAAATACAACTTTTGGTATTTCCAATTCTCCCAATGAATTAACATTTTGATCATTTTGAACCCTTCTTATATTCCTTAATACAAAACCTAATGTATCATCAAAAACATTTTTTAAAGTTCCGGAAATGTCTTGGCTATCAATATATCTGTCTTCATCAATATCTATATCAGGATAAGTAACGCATTTTACAATAAAAGCCGGAAGTTTATAGGAAATATTTTTACCAAATAGAATGGCACCAGCAACATTTAAAAATCCATCTCGGCTTAAGTTAAGATTTTCTACAATTTGTTTTAACGGTAACTGTTGTTCTGTTAAAGCTTCTCCATACTGTTTTTCGTAAAATTCAGAAAACAATCTTGTATCAATATCAGCTATTGTTAGATTGGAAACCGGTGTTTCGTCACCGTGGATCAAGCCAGCATTTTGAAACATTCTTTGGATTTCTTCACGAGCTGTAGCTTTTCTTTTATCAGCTCCATTTTTAACCCAAATAACACCATTTTTATCCATGTACGGTTTTGAAATACCACGCAAAATATGAACAACCATAACTAATCCGTTATCCAACGCAATATTTTCAGTGATTGGATTAATTGATGGCTTAACTTGCTGAGAACCAGTGTTTGATACAAGATTATTAAGTCTTCCCATATCTTTTCTTGTCAACCCAAAAATACTACCATCATCAGAAACACCAATAATTATCATACCACCAAGAGTATTGCTTAAAGCGATCATTTCCTGTGCTAAGGAAATTTCATTGGTGACATTTGCCTTAAATTGATGTTTACTATCTTCATCTCTTGCTATTATTTCTATTAATTCAGAAGTTTCCATGGTTAATAAATATTTACTTTCTTTGTGTCAATGGGAACATGTATTTAAACATAAATCGCAGTACTAATAATGCTATACCAGTAGTTATTAAAGTAACTGATTTCATTAACAGAGTTATGTCTAAATAATAGTAAAAAGCAATTATGAAAATGGTAAGAAATATAACCGCCAAGCCCATCAAAACTCGGTTGCCACGTTGAAATCCTAATACTAAAATTATGATAGAAGCTATAATGCCCGGGCTTTGATATAACAATAAACTGGTTACTACCGTACTGATAAAAATGGCATAACTTTGGGGAGCAGACATGCTAATATCATAACCGTCCAATATATAAATTTCTAACATTATCAATATTATCATTAACCCAATAGTTGAATACCACCAAGTTATTATTGGAATGTCCGGCATATCTGACAATATGGAAAGCAATAATACCAACTGTAAAGCCATGACAAACCCATATCCCATAGGTTGATATAACCAAGTCATCATTTTATCTGTTAAATGGTCAGATTCTCTTAACCAATACCAACTGGCTCCAGCAGCTAATAAAACGATAAGAATATGTATGCCTTGATATAGTCTAAATTCATATAACAATACTAAAGCTGCCATAGTTGCTATCAATACAGCTAAAAAACGTAAAATATGGTCTTTGTAAATAAAAATTAAAAATATTTCTAAAAACCAAGTTAATAAAGCTGCTGCAATTATATTTTTGTCAGCGACAGCAACTCCACCAATAAGTAAAATTTGACCAGTTAAATTTAATGCTAAAGCTAATTGACTAACAAATAATCTATTTTTATATAAACAGTGCAAAAATATCGTCACTGCCAGCAATATAACCCCAACTGTAATAGCAGAACCAGCACCATCAATTACCTCGGTTAAGAAAATAAAAAATAGAAATAAAATTACTGATAACCAAGCAGATATGCCTATTAAAGCAGTTATAAACCAAGGATTTGCTTCCTGTTGTAAAACAGTAGTTGCTTGAGTATTCGATGGTAAAAGTTTTTTTGCTATCAATTCATCAATAAGAGTATTTAATTGCATCACTCCTCCTGCTTCCAGATTGTCTTTATATGTAACAACCATTTAGTTGCTAAAGTCGCTTGACCAATAACTAAAATAGCTAATACTAGAAATAGTAATACTTCATCTATCGGTAAAGATACACCAACCAAGGTGGTAAAAGCCACTAAAATTCCTAACAAACAAATTGCTAATAATAATAAATTATGTCTTTGATAACGATAGTACCACAAGCTGAAAATGGTTACGAATATATATAAACCGGTCGCTAGTCCAAATAGTATGTTTTCTTGCCAAATAATATCAAAATCTGCGATAGTTATTATAGTTGGTATGATTAATACAGTCATGGTTGCAAGGAACAAGATAGTTCCGAGCCATTCGACTTGTAACCATTCAACGTTGCGACCAAGTTCCCAAATTATTAAGGCTATTCCATTAAGTGCAAACAATAGTAAAAATAATTCAATTGGTATTTCATGTTGGGATGAGTCAACTACTTGTACCCAAAATAAAATTAAACTTAAATTAAGCAAAATTAACCACAACAACCATAAAGCTGCAAACCTTGTAACTAATACCCAAGGTAAAATCAAAATTGCCCAAAATAAAAATAATTCAAACGCATCAGCTCCAGTTTGATAGGTCTGACCGTAAACTGCCAATAAAGCTCCAAATAATATGGATGCTGCTAACACTGCTGCTTTAGCAGATAAATGTTCTAATCCTCGTATTGTTGCAAATATTGCCATAACTAATATTCCAGCTTCCAACAAGCCGAATTTGGCAAATCGTCCCATATCGTCCCAATTGTAGGCGAAGAAAAATACAACCCCTACTGATAAAAGGGTTATACCAAGCAGCAAAAACATATTATCCAAAAAATTTCGCCATGCCTCACTGTCAGGCACGACCCCAATTTTTCGTAATGCGTATTCTAAAGCTTGTGATTTAAATTCGTTGTTACGGGCTAAAATAAATAGATGTTCGGATGTAGCTTGAGTATTTGGCATAATCATATCCTTTTTGGGTGCAATGTTTTCCAAAATATTTGATATATTATACACAATAAAAGAAGTTTTTCCTCAAACTACATATAACGAATTATTGAAAATAAGTCATTTATGTTGGAGTTCAAAACAAAGTTTATTATTGTTCCCAAACTCCTGTTCTCATTGTTATACACAAGTATTTAAGTATTTGAAATGAAAATATATTATGTAGGGTGGGTAGTAACGAAGTGGAAACCCACCGAACCTTCAAAATGGTGGAT
>JAUCGL010000078.1:0-10000 GCA_030378105.1 Candidatus Halobeggiatoa sp. HSG11
TTCTGCATACACTTCTTTTGAGTCCCTCCAAAATGAATTATTTAATATTTTAAAAAATATTGGTGATGAATACATTATTGAGTACACCTTATAAATGTTAAAATACTTTTGTGTATCTACATACATTGTTGAATATTCTGCGTGGCGAAATGGCTTTTGTTGGCCCACGTCCGCTATCAGCTTCGCAAGCACAGTCCTTATCCCAAGCAACCAAGATGCGTTTTAGTGTGCGACCCGGCTGGTTTTCTTTATACGCTTTACGTCAAAAAACCGGAGTAGCACACGAAGCTGAAAGTGAGCATGATAAGGAATTTATATACAATGAAACCTTAAAGGGTGATGTGGGTTTGATGTTACGGTATAGCATTGGTTCTTTGCTGGGTGGAAGCAGTCCCTTACCTGCACCGGACAAATTAAATTTTTTTGGAGTAGAGATAGTCAACACTGACATGATGGAAGCGGTGCAGTGGATTGGTCAACAAGCTAGGCAGCCACAAAATAGCTTGGTGGCTTATGTCAATCCAGATTGTTTGAATATTGCTTACCGTGATGAAGATTATCAACAAATTCTGCAACAAGCTGAACGAGTATTTCCTGATGGTATTGGTATCCACATTGGCTGTCGCATGTTAGGCCAGTCATTGCGAGCCAATGTCAATTGTACTGATTTGTTTCCGTTGTTATGCCAATATTGTGTTGATGCCAATTTAACATTGTTTTTGCTTGGAGCACAACCGGGCGTTGCAGAGGCTACTGCACAAAACATGACTAAGCGTTATCCGGGTTTACGTATTGCGGGTCATCAACATGGTTTTTTTGCTCCCCAAGCAACCGAGTTGGTTATTGCTGATATTAATGCTTCACGAGCAGATATTTTAATAGTAGCATTTGGAGCACCTCAGCAAGAAAAATGGTTAGCTCAACATCGGAACCAGTTACAACCAAAAGTTCTAATGGGAGTGGGCGGTTTGTTTGATTTTTATGCCGAACGTATTCCAAGAGCACCACGTTGGATGCGAGATATTGGTATGGAATGGATTTGGCGACTGATGCAGGAACCAAAGCGTATGTGGCGGCGTTATATTATTGGTAATCCATTGTTTTTATACCGGGTTTGGCGACAGGCACGAACAACACGTTAGAAGACGAGATACAACAATGACACAATCTCATTCGCAACAACTGCGAGAACGCTTGATTCAACGCTATAGTGAAGTGCAACAAGGTAGCTGGCAACAACATCTACATTTTTACCTCAAACGTTTAACTTGGCTATTGACAGTGCGTGGTACTGTTCTAGCAAAACGCTTGTTTGATATAGTCGTCTCCAGCGTTTTACTGCTATTATTTTTGCCATTTTTTTTACTGGTTGCATTATTGATTCGCTTAGAATCACCGGGACCAGTCTTGTTTTCTCAAATTCGAGTTGGACGCTGGGGCAGTTTATTTACCTTCTGGAAATTCCGCTCCATGTACATTGATGCTGAAGCACGTAAAGCCAAATTGGATATGGAAAATGAGATGCAGGGTGGAGTGTTGTTCAAAATGAAACATGATCCACGCATTACCCGAATTGGGCGTTTTATTCGCAAAGCTTCAATTGATGAATTGCCACAATTGTGGAATGTATTAAAAGGCGATATGTCCCTTGTTGGGCCACGTCCGCCCTTGCCGACTGAAGTGGATCAATATTCTTTTGCTGATCGACGGCGTTTGGAAGTGATTCCCGGCATTACTTGTATTTGGCAAATTTCAGGGCGTTCAGATATTCCATTTAAACAACAAGTAGAACTAGATGTTGCATATATAGAATCACAATCTTTTTGGCAGGATTTAAAAATTTTGCTAAAAACTATTCCTGCGGTTATTTTGGGACGAGGAGCTTATTAAAAGTTTATAATAATCATGTCAAATACAATTTTTCTTTCACAAATCCATGTTGTAATACTGGCTGATCGTCAGGGAATAGCCTTACAGCCCTTAACTGATAATAGCTGCATCGCATTGTTGCCAATGGTTGGTAAAACAGTATTGATACATGCCCTAGAAGCTGTCAGCGAAGCAGGATTGAAAAACGCAAGCGTGGTAATTTCCGCTCAAGCTGAAGCAATTAAACAACAACTTGGAGATGGCAAACGCTGGGGGCTGCATTTGGATTATGTACTTAGCCAAGGCGATGAAAGTATTGATAGCTTATTGCCACGTCTTCCAACACTCACTGACACTACCTTATTTTTACGTGGTGATGTGTTACACAGTCGTATTCTAGCGGAATTTTTATCCCAAGCAAGCGTTGAGTGGGGGAACCCTTCCTTTAAATCAGATTGTTTATATGCCAGCATTGCCGACAAAACCGTAGCATGTTTGTGTCGCGGCTCAATAACTCCAGCAGCGTTACAATACCTTGGTAACAATCCACCTAAGCATGATGTAACAGCGTTTGATGGTAGCAATTACAATGCACTGGATAGCCTAAAAGCTTATCATCAAGCCAATTTGGACATAGTTGCCGGGCGTTTTTCTACCATCAGTATGGCCGGACGTGATATTGCCTTGGGCTTGAGTGCTGGACGACATGCCCAAGTTTCACCTAAAAGCCTGAAACAAGGTTGTGCCTTTGTTGGGGAAGAATCACGGGTACATCCAAGTGCAGAATTTGTAGAAGATGTTATGATTTCGCCTCGGGTGATTGTGGATAAAGAAGCCATAATACGCAATAGTGTGATTTTACCGGATACTTATATCGGTGAACTAATTGAACTAAATCATGCTATCGTGCAAGGCAATCAATTGATTCGAGTTGATACCGGAGCTGTAACCCAGATTACCGATACTTTTTTACTCGCAGATTTGAAAACTACCCGTTTGAATACAGTATTAGCTGATAGCTTAAACCGCGTATTAGGTGGGTTGCTGTTGTTATTATCGCTACCATTGTGGTTATTGTTATTTGGTAGCAAAGCAGAAAAATACACTTTACAAAGTAATCGATTAGAAGTCAATGAATTGGGAATGCGTCAACGCCGTATGTTTGAGACTTGGGAATATACTCAGCGAACACCGATACTGCGACATTTGCCTTTATTGCTGGCAGTGGTGCGGGGTGATTTACGTTTAGTGGGAGTGATGCCCTTATCTCCCAAGCAAGCCAGCGAACGCCTTGAGTCATGGGAAAATGTCCGTGACAGTGCGCCCAGTGGTCTGATTGGTCCAACTCAACTGTTGCTGGAACCAACGGTGCCGTTGGAAGAAAAATTATTATGTGATGCCTTTTATGCCCGCCAACGCGGTACTCGCAAAGACTTGGAATACCTGTGGTTGGGTGTAAAAAAACTGTTTAGTACAAAAGCATGGCGATGAAAATTTTGCTAGTGGAAGACTCTGACAGCACCCGTCTCTATTTAAGCGTGTTACTGCAACAATATGGTTATGATACGGTGATAGCCAGTGATGGCGTACAAGCCTTAGCTTTATTGGAAGCTGACCACGCCATTCATTTGGTGTTGACCGATTGGCTGATGCCAAATATGGATGGGTTGGAACTGTGTAAACGCATTCGGTCTATGTCTCTGCAACGTTATGTTTATCTGGTGGTGTTGACCCAGAAATCACAAAAATCAGCCTTAATCGAAAGTATGGAAGCTGGAGCGGATGATTTTTTGTTCAAGCCAGTAGATAAAGATGAATTGCGAGTGCGGATTGAAGCCGGACGGCGAATGATAACGCTAGAGCAGAATCTAGCCGCCCATAACCAGCAATTACAACAAGCTCAAGCTCAGATTCAACGTGATTTACAAGCTGCCGCTCATACCCAACAAAGCCTGTTGCCCAAACCATGTTGCTTACAAGGTTATCAATTTGACTGGCGTTTTTATCCCAGCCAATGGGTTGCGGGGGATATGTTGAACTATTTTCCCTTGACTCCGGAGCATATCGGTTTTTACCAATTGGATGTATCCGGACATGGGATTCATTCAGCTTTGCTGTCATTTGCTTTGTATCATCGTATTATTAATCAGCTCGGACACAGTGGTTTATTACTGCAAGCAACTGAGCAAAATGGCTTAGTTCCTACTCCACCTCATCAGGTAGCAGCAGAATTAAATCAAATATTTCAAAGCGAAGATGGTTTATATTTCACACTGTTATATGGAGTGATAGAGATTAGTTCGGGTTTGGTTAGCTTTACTCAAGCCGGACATCCTCAGCCTTTAAAACGGGATGCAGTGGCACAGGTTGAATATTGTGGCAGTAATGGTTTTCCCATTGGTTTATTACCTGCTGCTGACTATGAAACCCAGCAACTTTGGTTGATGCCGGGCGAAATGTTATTGATATATTCTGATGGTGTCACCGATTGTCAAAATCTACAAGGAGAAACATTTGGAGGGAAACGCTTGGTTACAGTATTTAGTGAGGCTCAAAATGATTCCACATATTCTGTTACTCATGAATTGGGGCAAGTGCTTTGTCGTTGGTGCTGTTGTGAAGCTTCTGAACTAGCTTGCTCAAGTCAAAATGATTCAGAACAAGCTTGTCATTGGTGTACCGGTAAAACCTTTGAAGATGATATGACCTTTTTAGTTATTCAACGCGAGACATAATGTTATGCAGAAAATCACCTTAAGCATTGATAACAATATTTGTAATATCAGTCTGTTAAACCAATGTTTGCAAGTGCTATTACAGCAAACGCCCTTATCTCAATTAAATCAACAAACGATGCTGTTAGCGGCAATGGAAGCAGTTAATAATAGTCTGCAACATGCTTATGCACTTGATACATCTCTTAATAGCAGTATTAGTATGCAAGTACATTTCTACCCGGAACGTTTGGAATTGCATTTATACGATAATGGCATGGCATTTGATGTAAATTTATTAGATAATCAAGATATTGAACCTGATCCTTTGGCAGAAAACGGACGGGGATTATTTATAATACAGCAAAGCTTAGATAAACTAACATATTGGCGAGAACAAGATGTTAATCATTGGTGTTTGCTGAAATATTATTAAAAAGCGGAAATCCACCAAACTTCTCTCTCCGTAGTCAAAACCAACAATCTTAAACATGGTATAAATTCAACATTGTTTGGTTTATTATTGGCTGGAATGTGGTGGATTTTCGCTTCGCTTCTATCCACCCTACGTGCTACATGCTGTTATAATTCAGATTTATAATCCAACGCTGCGAGACATGGAGAGGCGAAGCCGAAGTCGAGTAGTCTGCGACTTGCGTGAGAGTTCTTAAATTTGAAGAAATAGTTAAGCGGAGCCGCATTTCTTGAAAAAATCTTGAAAATCCTGATTCTGACAAAGATGTTCAATTGCCCAAACGAAAAGACCTGACAGGTTTTAAAAACCTGTCAGGTCTGGTCTTATATACATTCAATTGCCTGATCGGCGAACTTTCATGAAAGAAAAATGTCAGAATCAGGATTTTCAGGATTAGAGAATTTTCAGGATAACTTTTTAAGTTAATTGGTTTTAATTCTGGAAATCCTTAAATTCTGTAAATCCTGATTCTGACAAAGATGTTCAATCACCTAAACGGTGAACCTTCATGAAAGAGGAACACTCTGCTCGTAAAGTTTACCAGCCTTATTGTTTCAATCACCTAAACGGTGAACCTTCATGAAAGTTCTTGAACGTAAAATTGTCTAAACCTTTATATCGCTTAGGTTTCAATCACCTGAACGGTGAACCTTCATGAAAGCTTCTAAGGTTGATATAATTCTACTATTCACCCTTTGTTTCAATTGCCTGATCGGCGAACTTCCATGAAAGAAAAAAGAAGTTAAAAAAACAGCATCTGCGAACGGTTTCAATTGCCTGATCGGCGAACTTCCATGAAAGTTTGTTAGTTTTTTCTGAAACTATCCATGTGGTAGGTTTCAATTGCCTGATCGGCGAACTTCCATGAAAGTAGTATTTTTACACCAAGTTTGTGATGAAGTAACGTTTCAATTGCCTGATCGGCGAACTTCCATGAAAGTTTTTTTATTGCAACAGGTGATTCTGCAACAGTTTTGTTTCAATTGCCTGATCGGCGAACTTCCATGAAAGTATTGCCAATGAGCAATCTTTGCAAAACGTGAAAAGTTTCAATTGCCTGATCGGCGAACTTCCATGAAAGTAATGCTTTAATTGATCAAAATCCGAGCATCATCTGTTTCAATTGCCTGATCGGCGAACTTCCATGAAAGAATCCTATATGATGGATATTCTGAAACATTAAGGTTTCAATTGCCTGATCGGCGAACTTCCATGAAAGAATAATTATGCAATTGATCGTGGGATTAAGGTTCAAGTTTCAATTGCCTGATCGGCGAACTTCCATGAAAGTAGTGTTATCTTTGGAAAAATACAATTGAATTATCGTTTCAATTGCCTGATCGGCGAACTTCCATGAAAGAGATCCCGGTTACAAACCTGATTCTAACTGGTAAAGTTTCAATTGCCTGATCGGCGAACTTCCATGAAAGTGAAGGAGTTGCAGGCAAAGTCCGATAAAATATTGTTTCAATTGCCTGATCGGCGAACTTCCATGAAAGTTTGGTTTGCTTTGATTGCTTTAATATTGTTCCTGTTTCAATTGCCTGATCGGCGAACTTCCATGAAAGAAAATTACGGTAATGATCAATATATTTTTACCTCATGTTTCAATTGCCTGATCGGCGAACTTCCATGAAAGAGCGGGTATTTTCCCACTTTTAAAATCAACTTATAAAAATTTATTAAAATCAAATTGTTAAATAGCAATTAAGCCTCAAGTCCACTGTTTGCAATGGTATCAAAATAAATTCATATTGTCAAATATTTTTTTAAATAATCACCACTGCCGGCATCCAAGCAACCCGTTCCCCATTCAAATCACCAGATTGCCCTTGTACAACAATTAGCTATTGGAAAATGGTTGATGAATTTGGTGAAATTTGTTTTCCTGAAATGAGAGGAGTCGCTTGTCAAGTCAGAGTAGTGGCAATTTGAAATGATTGTTTTTAATAAGTATTATCAAAATTACAATCCGCCAATTTAATTACCTAACGCCATTGATAAAAACCACATTCCAAACATAATCCCCATAAAATTTTTCAGCGACAACTTATTCACAAATAACAAATCAACAGGTGATAAATATAACTCTCCCGTTGTATGTAACAACAAAGCCATGTAGGGTCACTGCAATGCAATGAAACCAACCAAATATAAAACCTAATCGACAATATTATTTATTTTCATTTTCTATCCATAATCAATACTTTCACCAGAACCCATATAAATTATAAGCAAACAAATAAATCAAATAAGTATGGCTCTTTGGTAACTTGCGTTAAACAATGTGTTGATAAATATTTCTTGAAAGTATTAACATCATATAAGCTATATCAAATAAGAACTTATAATGTGATAGCCTTGGTTTGAAAGTACAGAATCTAAAAGTCGAATTAACTTTCTATCTTACTTGAGTCAAAAGGTGTTGAACAACGTTATGTACTCAATGAAGGAGCTTTGGAATATATTGAACGACAAAAATTCCCCAAATCTATTCTGGCCAATTTAAATACTAACTGGCATTATCTTTAAGACCGAATTTATCTGGAACTGTACAAAATCCCCCATTACCTGAACTGATTCTTCAGACTTCAGAAATTCCCCTTAAATTATATAACTGCTCAAACGTAAGCAAAAAAACTCCTTCACCACCATGCTGAAATTCTAACCAAGTAAAAGGTACATCAGGATATTTTTCCATTAATTTATTCTGACTTAAACCTACTTCAACAACTAATACTCCATTTGGATTAAGGTAGTTTATTGCATCACGTAAAATCTGTTCTACAAAAAATAATCCATCTGTTCCAGCCACAAGACCAATTTGTGGTTCATGAGTATATTCATGTGGCATATTTTGTATTTCTTCAGCATCTACATAAGGTGGATTACTTACTATCAAATCATAAAGTTTATTGTCCAAATTAGAAAATAAATTAGATTGGATTAAATTTATTTGTAATCCATATGTATCAATATTTTTTTGTGCTACAGCAAGAGCATCATGTGATACGTCTACAGCATCAATTGTTGCATTTGGGAATGCTAATATCGAACTAGCAACAGCAATACAACCACTACCTGTACACATATCTAATAAACTATTAATATTATTGGAATCTATCCAAGGTTCAAACCGTTGTTCTATTAATTCAGCGATTGGAGAACGTGGTATCAAAACTCGTTGATCGACATAAAAACAAAGGTTAGAAAACCATGCTTCTTTAGTTAGATAAGGAATTGGGATTTTATTTTTTATACGTAGATTAAATAATTTGAGTATTTTTTGTTTTTCTGGATAGGTAAGTTTACTATGCCATAATATATCAGGAATTTTTTGAGGTAAATGTAAGACATATACAACTAAAGTCATGGCTTCATCTATGGCATTATCAGTACCATGCCCAAAAAATAATTGTTCTTTATTAAATTGACTAGAACCCCAACGTATAAAATCACCTATAGTTTGTAATTCATTAATTTTCATAACAATAAAAAACCCCCATAAGCAAGGCCTATGGGGGTTACAGGGGGTAGTTAATAAAAAAATCAAATTCTTGGCAGTGTCCTACTTTCACATGGGGAAGCCCCACACTATCATCGGCGCTAAAAGGTTTCACTTCCGAGTTCGAGATGGGATCGGGTGGTTCACAATCGCTATAGCCACCAAGAAAACCGGTGCTGTTTATTTTAATTATAAACAAAATTCTTTAGGAAACTGTTATTAATATGTACATCCAAAATATTTGGGTGTTATAAGGTCAAGCCTCACGGTTAAATTAGTACGAGTTAGCTTCATACATTACTGCACTTCCACACCTCGCCTATCAACGTTGTAGTCTTCAACAAACCTTAAGGAGAGTTAAACTCTCGGGAAATCTTATCTTGAAGGAGGCTTCCCGCTTAGATGCTTTCAGCGGTTATCCCGTCCGTACATAGCTACCCAGCAATACCATTGGCATGATAACTGGAACACCAGAGGTACGTCCACTCCGGTCCTCTCGTACTAGGAGCAGCTCTTCTCAAATTTCCAACGCCTACGGCAGATAGGGACCGAACTGTCTCACGACGTTCTAAACCCAGCTCGCGTACCACTTTAAATGGCGAACAGCCATACCCTTGGGACCGACTACAGCCCCAGGATGTGATGAGCCGACATCGAGGTGCCAAACTCCCCCGTCGATGTGAACTCTTGGGAGGAATCAGCCTGTTATCCCCGGAGTACCTTTTATCCGTTGAGCGATGGCCCTTCCATACAGAACCACCGGATCACTAAGACCTACTTTCGTACCTGCTCGACTTGTCTGTCTCACAGTTAAGCACCCTTATGCCTTTGCACTCAATGCACGATTTCCAACCGTGCTGAGGGTACCTTCGCACTCCTCCGTTACTCTTTAGGAGGAGACCGCCCCAGTCAAACTACCCACCATACACTGTCCTTGACCCGGATAACGGGTCTAAGTTAGAACCTCAAACATGCCAGGGTGGTATTTCAAGGGTAGCTCCACCTTAACTAGCGTCAAGGTTTCAAAGCCTCCCACCTATCCTACACAAGCAGGTTCAAAATTCAGTGTAAAGCTATAGTAAAGGTTCACGGGGTCTTTCCGTCTAGCCGCAGGTATACTGCATCTTAACAGCAAATTCAATTTCGCTGAGTCTCGGGTGGAGACAGTGTGGCCATCGTTACGCCATTCGTGCAGGTCGGAACTTACCCGACAAGGAATTTCGCTACCTTAGGACCGTTATAGTTACGGCCGCCGTTTACCGGGGCTTCGATCAACCGCTTCGGATTACTCCTAACGACATCAATTAACCTTCCGGCACCGGGCAGGCGTCACACCCTATACGTCCACTTTCGTGTTTGCAGAGTGCTATGTTTTTAATAAACAGTCGCAGCCACCTGGATATTGCAACCTCTTTCCGCTTGAAACGCAAGTTTTCT